>JALFBL010000073.1 GCA_022773395.1 Prevotella sp. | reverse complement strand
AGGGAATGCAAGGTTTTTCGGTCAAAATACTACCCGCAGGGCTGGAGATTTTTACCGAAAACAGGAGGCTTGACCTTGCTTTCCCGTCCAATCCCGGAATTACCTTTGCGCCCAGAACGAAAATGACTGACTGATGCGGCTCACTGAAAGGGACAAAATGGAGGTAAACGAAAACAAAGGCAGATTGGGTAGAAAAAAACTTCAGGGGAAATCCGTAAAAAGAGGGAACAACTGAAAGGGAAAGACATCACCGGAAGCGTGAAAAGGGCAAACCACGACAAAGGAAGTATGATTGTTTCCGATCCGACAGGATTTATCCAGCCGGGCGGCAACAGTCTTTCTTCCCGGTTTGTCCGGCTGTGTGTGGCCGCTTGCTTCATTCATGGAGCAAGCTGACACACTCTGCATCCTTTCCGCTTCCGGCACAAATGGACTGCGAAAAAGAAAATCATCTGAAAACCCGTAAAAGCACCTCTTGGCATAGCCACAAAAGAAAGGGGCATTGCATCATCAGTCTAAACATTGTTTAGGCGTGAGGCAATGCCCTTTTCTCCGGCTATGCGGTAGTCGGCACACGTTTGTTCAAAACTCGTTTTGGGCAATGGTGTTCCGACGGATAATATCGCTTTTACGGAAAAATCTTATGAATGATGGGATAAAAAACGGGAGTTTATATCAAAATCTCGAATTAAATAGCTACTTTTGCATAGGAAGAGTTCTTTGAAGGTTACGCAATGCGCAGAAGGATAATGCAGTAGATAACTAACTAAATCGTAACCTATTACTATCAAGAGCAATTAACCTACGCTCATTTCCAATAAATTACACTCTTTTCGTAACTTCTTATAGCAAACATACACAAAACTATCGAGAATGCGCAAGAGTTTACCGAAAAACTGCAAATCGGCCATAAATTCATGAAAAAAAAGGAAAACCTCATTTTCGTTTCCAGGGCGGCGAAAGGCAAGAAAACGGACAGCGACAGCGGTTTGTTCACGCAAAATCTGGTTAAATTATAATAAATAGGTGGAATACCGCCCTAAACTTTGTAACTTTGCACGGTATAAACTGCCATCTATATGGCTTCGTCAGAAATGATGACATTGCATTCCGACAACAAGGGAATTTACAAACATCACATCATAAATGAAACAGTTTAAATTAGTGGACAATGTGTTGGGCTGGGTGGCATTTTTCATTGCAGCCGTAGTATATTGTAGCACAGTTGAGCCGACAGCCAGTTTTTGGGACTGTCCTGAGTTTATCGTTACCGGTTATAAATTGGAAATCGGACATCCGCCTGGCGCACCGTTCTTCATGCTTACAGCCAACATTTTCTCGCAATTCGTGAGCGACCCTACAAAGGTGGCGTACATGGTGAACATCATGAGCGCACTGCTCTCGGCATCATGCATTCTGTTCCTGTTCTGGACCATTACACATCTGACGAGAAAACTGATATTGAAAGACTGGAGCGAACTGTCGCTCGCAAAGATGATCGCCATCGAGGCTTCGGGACTGGTGGGCGCACTAATCTACACATTCAGCGACACGTTCTGGTTCAGCGCGGTTGAGGGAGAGGTTTACGCCTATTCATCGGCATTGACGGCTCTTGTGTTCTGGCTGATCCTGAAATGGGAAGACCATGCCGATGAACCGCATTCCGACCGCTGGCTGGTGCTGATTACCTATATCACCGGCCTGTCTGTCGGGGTTCACTTGCTCAACCTGCTTTGCCTGCCGGCCATCGTCCTGGTGTTCTACTACAAGAAATTCCCTAATGCCGACCTCAAAGGCTCGCTCATAGCCCTGCTCGTCTCGGTTGTACTGGTGGCAGCGATATTATATGGTGTTGTACCAGGCATCATCACAGTGGGCGGATGGTTTGAACTGTTGTTCGTCAACGTTCTGGGCATGCCTTTCAACACAGGCGAAATTATCTATATCATTCTTCTCGTTACCATCGTGATATGGGCCATACGCGAAACGTATTCCACCCAAAACCTGCACCGACAGAACATGGCGTTCCTTGCGGCTACCGCCATGCTGGGCATTCCTTTTTACGGCCACGGAGTGAAGGCTGTGGTCATCGGCGCTGCCGTGCTGGCACTACTGTGGTTTGCCTTGAACTGGAAACGCGGCAAGGAGCTTTTCATTACGTCACGCATTAAGAACACGGCACTGCTGTGCATGCTAATGCTGATGATTGGCTACTCGAGCTATGCACTTATCGTTATCCGATCATCGGCCAACACACCGATGGATCAGAACTCTCCGGAGGACATCTTCACGCTGGGCAATTATTTGAACCGCGAGCAATATGGCGACCGTCCGCTGGTGTACGGCCAGGCATACACCTCCCAGGTACAACTGGACAGGGACGGACAATACTGCAGACCGCACACTACGCAGGGAACACCCATCTATCAGCGAAAAGAAAAAGAAAAAGAAAACGAGAAGGACTCTTACTTCATTGTGCGACACAAAATGGATTACTCGTATGCGCAGAATATGCTGTTTCCCAGAATGTACAGCTCCGACCATGCCGCAGCATACGAGAGCTGGATGCAGGGAGCACCCAGTTGGTTGCCAAAGGGGCGCGAGGAATACTACGACCGATGTGGGGAAGACGTGATGGTGAAAATGCCTTCGCAAGCAGAAAACATTTTCTTCTTCCTCTCCTATCAATGCAACTTCATGTACTGGCGCTATTTCATGTGGAATTTCGCCGGAAGACAAAACGACATTCAGGGGAACGGAGAATTGGAACATGGCAACTGGATAACGGGAATCCCGCTGGTGGACAACCTGCGATTGGGCGACCAAAGCAAATTGCCCGACGAACTGAAAGAGAACAAAGGCCACAACGTGTTCTACTGCCTGCCCTTGATACTGGGACTGATTGGCCTGTTCTGGCAAGCATTTAGAGGACAAAGGGGAATCCGACAATTCTGGGTAGTCTTCTTCTTGTTCTTCATGACGGGTCTGGCCATCGTAATTTACCTGAACCAAACACCTTTACAGCCCCGCGAACGTGACTATGCATACGCAGGTTCATTCTACGCATTCGCCATTTGGTGTGGAATGGGTGTAGCGGGAATTTACGACTGGCTGAAAAAACGGGTGAAACTGAACGCTACAATGGTGGCATCGGCGGTGGCACTGCTCACCTTGCTCGTACCCATACAGATGGCAAGCCAGACATGGGACGACCACGACCGGTCGGGCAGATATACTTGCCGCGACTTCGGGCAGAATTATCTCATGTCGATGCAGGATGAGGGAAAACCAATCATCTTCACCAATGGCGACAACGACACATTCCCGCTGTGGTACAATCAGGAAGTGGAGAACGTGAGGACAGACGCACGTGTCTGCAATCTGAGTTATCTGCAAACCGACTGGTACATCGACCAGATGCGCCGCCCGGCCTACAATTCTCCTTCGGTTCCCATCACATGGCCAAGACTGGATTATTGTTCGGGAACCAACGAGATTGTTGAAGTTGCACCTGAATTAAAACAGGAATTGCTGCAATTCTATCGTGAAAATCCGGCAGAAGCAAAAGCGCAATATGGAGACAATCCGTTTGAATTGAAAAACGTGCTTAAATACTGGGTGCGCTCAAAGAACAGCGAAATGCACGTGATTCCTACGGACACACTCTATGTGACTATCGACAAAGGAGCGGTAAGAAAAAGCGGAATGATGATGGCAACCGATTCAATCCCCGACAGAATGGTGATCTCGCTGAAAGGAAAGAACGCCCTCTACAAGGGCGATTTGATGATGCTGGAAATGATTGCACAAGCCAATTGGACACGACCCATCTATGTGGCTGTGACCGTGGGTGAAAACAACTACATGAACTTGGGCGACAACTTCATCCAAGAGGGGCTCGCCAACCGCATCACGCCTTTCACCACCACTGGCAACGGAGCCAAGAACTTCGACACAGAAAAGGTTTACAAGAACATGATGACCCGGTTCAAATATGGCGGACTGCAGAAGAAAGGCCTCTATCTTGACGAAACTGTCATGCGCATGTGCTACACCCATCGCCGCCTATTTGGACAACTGGCACTGCACCTTATTGCTGAAAAGAAGGACGACAAGGCGTTGAAAGCACTGGACTATGCGGAGAAAATGATACCTGCCTATAATGTTCCCATGAACTATATGAGCGGCGGTATCGACATAGCCAAGGCGTATATGCTGTTGGGACAAAAGGAAAAGGCAGTCAAGGTGATAAATGCGGTATATAAGGATGCATCGCAATATCTGAACTGGTACACCTCGCTCAACAGTTACACAATGGCAGGCTACCAGAGAGACTGCATACGGAACATCTACATCATGAACGCTTGTATTGACATTGCAGAGGCAATCGACCGCAAACTGGCAGAACAGATGTTCAAAAAACTGAATGTTCAGGTGAAGTTGTATCAAGGAAAAGGTGGGCAGTTGATGCAAATAGAATAAATGGCATCATAAGAAAAAGAGAAAAGAAAGGTACAGCACCAGATGTTGATTGAACAACCTGCCAAATGGCTTCGATGGCTATATCCCTACGCCACATGGAGAATGGATCCGGAAGAGAGGTCGGTTTACCTGACTTTCGATGACGGACCCATTCCCGAATCAACGCCTTTTATTCTAAATACGTTGAGAAGATATGGCGTCAAGGCTACATTTTTCATGGTGGGCGACAATGTGAGAAAATATCCCAAACTGTATGAACAGATTGTGGATGAAGGACATCAAGTGGGCAATCACACAATGAATCACCTTGCTGCCTTCAAACATTGGACCACCACCTATATCATCAACACGTACAAGGCAAATGAACTGATTCACTCTCATTTGTTCAGACCTCCTCATGGATGGATGCGGCACAGTGTGTACTATTGGTTGAGGAAGGACTTTACCGTGGTGATGTGGGATGTTGTGACGCGTGATTACAGTAAATGGATGACGGCAGAAAACATCGTGGACAACGTGAAAAGATATGTGAGAAATGGCTCTATCATCACTTTCCACGATTCGCTGAAAAGCATTGAGAAACTGCATACGGCACTGCCACAATCCATTGAATGGATGAAAGAGCAAGGCTACGAGTTCAAAATATTTGAATGAGACTGTATTCGTAAAAACAAAATCTGCATATTATATTGTAGGTAATGAGTGCAATGCTGTTAACAGAAACCATAAAAGCCGAGGCAAAACGTCTCGGCTTTTTTGCCAGTGGGGTGGCAAAGGCTGGAGCCGTTGACGAGGAAACAGCACGGAAAGTGAGGCAATGGTTGGCAAAAGGCGGCAATGCCGACATGGCCTATATGGAAAACCATGAAGAGAAGCGTCTGGACCCTCGATTGCTGATGAACCGTCTCAAAAGCATAGTATGCGTGGCATTGAACTATGCACCGGCACAACGGCTTCCTACATCAGAATATCAGCTTGCCAATTATGCATTGGGGCAGGATTATCACGGCATCGTGAAACAGAAGCTGCATGCTCTGGCCGCTGCCATCGGTGCAGAGAACTACCGGGCTTTCTGCGACAGTGCACCTGTTCTGGAACGTTATTGGGCTGTGAAGGCTGGCTTGGGATGGGTAGGAAAAAACCATCAGCTGATTATCCCTAATGCCGGCAGTATGTTCTTTCTTGGGGAACTGTTTCTGGATGTGGAATTGGTATATGACACACCAATGAAGAGCCGGTGTGGGAACTGCTGCAAGTGCATGGACGCTTGTCCAACACAGGCACTGGGCACGCTGCATTTTGACGCATCGAAATGCATCTCGTACCAGACCATAGAAAACAGAGGAGATATCCCCCACTCTATTGCCGAAAAGATGGGTAATACGATCTATGGATGCGACCGATGTCAGCAGGCTTGTCCCTGGAACCGTTTTTCAACACCCACAGATGAAGAACTGCTGAAACCCAAGGAAGAACTCCTGCAAATGACACGAGAGAAATGGGAAAGTCTTTCGGAAGAAGACTATCGCAGACTGTTTAAAGGAAGTGCAGTGAAACGTGTAAGGTACAGCGGACTGATGAGAAATATCAAGGCTGCATCTCAACAGGAAAACGGATTGATGAAAAACATTACAGCAACGTCTCTACAGGAAGAATTGCAGAATGTAACAATAAGAACGGGGAAATAATGGAAAAATAAAAAGGAAAAGAATTGAAACAATCATAATATGGCATACAAAATAAAAAAAGACAAGGCACTGGCGGAAATCGTACGCGTCTTTTTCCATGCCTTTACCAAAGGTATAGTAGAGGGAAATCATGAGAACAGTATCATGACAGACATCTATACCAATCATCCGGATCAGTATAGTCCACGTAACATCAAACTGCAAATGCTTCAGCATTTTGAGCAAATCTCACAAGTGTTCAACCAAGAAGCTTTCTATGCCATTTCGCGCATGAACTATGATGCGGAAACGATGGAACAGGAAATCAATACCCAAATCCTTGACTTACGGAAAGAACTGCAAAAGCAAAAAGAAGACGTTTCCTATATGCACCTTGTGCGCATAGCATGCCGAACAGATGCGTTCTATAATATGATGGTAGAGGAATACAAAAGGCATTTCATGCTTTTATTGGAAGGAAGATTGGCCACGGCAAAAGAAAACGAGCAATCCTACACACAATGCGCAGAAGCAGGAGAAATAGATTTGGAAAAAATAAATGGCATCATCAATCATTTCGCTTCGCAGGTTTACCGATGCGCCATACAATTAAAGGAAAGAAAACAAATATAGAGAAAGAATCAACTTTTCAGTTTGAACGAATTTTCAATGCTCGCCACCTCGTTATAAAACAGATGGTCTACTTTCATACGTCGCTCTATTTGAGAACAACTGTGAATGACTGTAGAATGATCTCTGCCCCCAACAAGTTTTCCGATTCGGGCAGCAGGCATTTTAGTATATTTCTGTGCGAGATACATGGACACTTGACGAACTACCACCAACTCATGTTTACGGGACCGACTGGATATTGCCGAAGCAGGAACATCGAAATGATGGCAAACCGTTTCCACTATTTCATCGACGGTCAAAGGACGATTATCGATTTTCACAGCCCTCTTGATAACACGCTCTGCCAAGCGCATATCAATACTTCCATTATATACAATGCTATATGCCAGTAACGAGTTGATGACACCTTCCAAATCCCGAACGCTTCCATTGGCAGTCTCAGCAATAAACTGCACTACATCTGCGGGTATCTTTAATCCATCACGTTTAATCTTACTGTTTAAAATGTCAATGCACAATTGCACATTCGGCTTCTCCAATTCTGCGATAAGACCACAAGCAAAACGGGTGAGCAAACGCTCGTTCATGCCTTTTAAATCAACGGGAGGACGATCGGATGCGAGGATGATTCTCTTTCCGTTTTTAAAAAGATGATTGAAGATGTGAAAGAAAGTATCTTGCGTCTTGGTGGCAGTCATCCACTCCTGAATATCATCCACTATCAACATATCAATGGTTTGATAGAAGTTGATGAAATCATTCGTCTTGTTCTGCAATACAGCGTTCGTATATTGCACCTGAAATAACCGTGCACTTACATACAGCACACGCTTTTGAGGATACAATTCCTTTGTACGAACGCCTATCGCATTAATAAGGTGGGTTTTCCCACAGCCGCTGGGTCCAAAAATAAACATTGGATTAAACTGTGTTGTTCCAGGATGTTCCGCTATCGACAAACCTACACTCCGCGACAATTTGTTACTGTCACCTTCTATATAATTAGCGAACGTATGATGAGGATCAAGTTGGGAATCAATCTCCTGCGGTTGCGCTGCATCCAAAATAGTAGGTGGTTGATTTCCTCTTGTCTTAGGTCTTTGCGAATCTATGTCTGCTGTAGGTTCCGCCTGAAAATCTTGTGTAATGTTATTGGTTTTATCTGTCATTACCCGATAATTCAAACGAACACCGACACCAAAGGAACGAATGAGTGTCTTGCTTAACAAATCAATATAGTTCTCCTCCAAATACTCGTACACAAACAAACTCGGAACTTTCACCAATAAAGTCTTGGTGGAAGGCTGATAAGAACCGAATTCAATTGGCTTGAACCATGCGTTGAATTGCTGTTCTGAAACATTTTCCTTGATATTAGCAAGGCAATTATCCCAAAGTGCACGGGGATTAATACTCATACAGGAGATGTCCTTTGATAATTTAATATTTATTTTATTGACAACGGATAACAGTTCGTATCTTTGTCAATGCAAAGTTCTGAAAAAAAAATCAAATAAACAAATACTCGTTTTTCGCCAGGGAATCACTTTAAATGTAAAATGCCTAACGATGGCATGTTAGCATCATTTTTTTACATTTATATATCGTAATATATTGCATATTTATAAGACATTGATAACAAATGAATTAAAATACCTTCATAAAATTATTCGCATGGTTACCCGATTGTTTCTTTATAGTCGGAAGGCTTCTATTGATAGACACTTATACAATTATTGAAAAGCAAAAGACAAACGATTTGTCTATTTAGATATTTTTTAAATAGGCATTATTTATCTTTTCTTCCGAATAAAGAGAAGTGAACATATCGTTTGGGATTAGACCTTAAATTCACTAACAGTGAATCCGCATTTCTCATTGTTGAGTTCAAATTATTGTATAGAGACGGATCTCTCATCAACAATCCCAACGTTCCTTCATTACTATTCAACTTCATCGAAAGTTGTTCTACATTCTGAAGAGTTGCATCTACTCTAGCCATCGTAGTAACTACGTCCACCTTAGCGAGAGTAGAAGTAACAGTATTGACATTGTTCAAAACTTCGTTCGCCTTATGAAACATTCCTGGAACATTTCTGTTCAATCCAACCATCATTGTGTTCAACTCTTTCGACGTGACAGCAAGATTCTCCGTTATCGTTTCCACATGATGGATAGAACGTGCAATGGAAGGATCGGCCAATAACAGATTAAGACTATACATGATAGAATCGAGTTTCGGCAATATTTTCTCAATAGCAGGAATCATTTCCTTTACCTTACCCATAGCCCCATCGTTTATTATTCCATAAATCACATCTCCCGAATGCATACGTTCACGAGGATTATTGGCAAGCAAAAGATTCACCTGTATGTTTCCGAGCAAATCGCTTACGATTTCGGCACGACTACCTTTCGGAATTCTAAGTTCGGGATTAATTCCCGCTTCTACTCTGATTCCATCTCGATTGCTAAAATCATAATCGATAGATTTGACCACGCCCACTCTATACCCATCGGCATAAATAGGGCTACTCGCACTAAGCCCGGTTATATCTTTAAAAGACAGATAATAGATTTCCTCTGAAGAGAAAATATTTAGTCCTTTCAGAAAATTCAATCCGAAAAACAAGGTGACAAGTCCCGCAATGGCAACCAATGCTATTTTTATTTCCTTTGTGAACTTCATTTCAATCTCATCCTTTCTTTATATTCAAATTAATCTTTCAGACACATTCCATTACAATATCACACACGCTCTCATCTAATTTTTCTTATTTTCCTTGAAAATCCTGATGGCATCTCTCACATCCACCCTTTCATTGTTTTTCAAGGCAATGATGAAAGCAGCAGGAAATTTATCGAGAACAGACTTGCGCAATCTATATATTTCATTATAATCTTCCGATGCTCCAAGTGTGTATTTGTACATACCGTGATCTTGGTACACGTCAACATTTTCCACACCTTTAAACAAAGCCCCATTTGTATTCACCAACTTTTCAGTTGCCATAATCTGTACCTTGAAGATGATAGCGTCCCCGTCTGTCTTATCATTGACAGACAACAAAAAACGCTGTGACCCACTTATCGAATCCCTGTCATCCGGCACAACAGCTGCTTGAAAGACACCTTGTTCTAAATTTCCAGCAGCATCTTGCTTTTCTTGAAACGGAACAAACGGCTTTTCTTCTAATTGCTTTTCCTCACCATCAATTCTTTGAGGCACTTTCTCCACCATTTTTCTCGGTTCTCTTTCCTGCTTTTGGGGCATTCCCATGGCGAGTTCTTTCAATGGCACTTCTCCTTCCTGACTCGCCTTTTGCACGAAAGGGACCGTAACGCTCCCATTGTATTTTTTTTTATACTTTACAAAAGCCTGATAAATTCCTCTTGCATAGTCTTCCACTCCTGAATCAGAGTTTAACAATCGCTCTTCATCCGGAGTTGTAATAAATCCTAATTCAACGAGACAACTCGGCATAGAAGTAGCACGCAGAACCAGGAAACCAGCCTGATGCACACCTTTATTGGGGCGGCCGGCCGATGCACAGACTTCCTTTTGTATAAGCTTTGCCAATTCCACGCTTTTTGCCATATTCTTGTCTTGAATAAACTCGAACATAATATAACTTTCGCTCGAGTTGGGATCGAAACCCTCATACCGCTGCTTATAATCCTTTTCTATAAGAATTACTGAATTTTCTCTCTTTGCCACATCGAGATTGTCCGATGCCCTGTGCATTCCCAGTGAATAGACCTCAAAACCTCTTGCAATCTTACCTTTTGGCAACGCATTGGTATGAATGCTCACAAACAAATCGGCCTTGTTTCGATTGGCAATATTGGCACGTTCATTCAGTGCGAGAAACACATCTGTCTTACGTGTATATACCACTTTCACATCGGGACAATTCCTTTCAACGTATCTTCCAAATGCCAACGCCACCTTTAAATTAATATCCTTTTCTTTGGAAAAAGCACCGACGGCCCCTGCATCACGCCCACCATGACCTGCATCTATGACAAGTGTGAACGTATGATCAGCCTTCACGGTCGAGACCGCAAAAGAAATTAATATCGACACTATGAATAGAACCTTCTTACCCATATCGTATGCAAATTTAATCAATATTCACCACAAACTACAGAATGCACAAGAGTTTTATCATTAATTAAGGTTCTCGCGTCACACAGATTTCCACACCAGCACCATCAACATCGGCTCCCATAGGAGGATTCCTTTTAGTGATTCTAATCTTCACATCTCCAGCTCCCGGCATTTTTTCCAGAATAGCCTCGCCAATCCTTCCTGCCAGATGCTCCAGCAGGTTGGATGGCGTCTGCATTTCCTTATTTATGATTTCATACAGTTCCGCATAGTTAGCAGTGTCGTCCACGTTGTCCGAGACCATCGCCTTTGCCATCGAAATGCCCACACGGACACTCACAAGATAATCTCCTCCCACAACCCTTTCTTGCGGAAGGACACCATGATAGGCATAAAACCTCAAGTTCTCAAGAAAGACATGACTCTCCTTCAATACCATGCTACCGTTTTCTTCAAGGCACACATACATTATCCACAACGAGAGGCTCCACAATTCGTGCAAATCAAACATCCCTCCTGATAGACGAGTGTTTCCTGCTCGCAATTCGGGCATTTCTGTCCTTTGGCTTCCGTTCCATCAGATATGTATTTTTTCAACGCCCGCTCTACACCCACTTTCCAAGTGTTGATACTCTCGTTCTTGAGTTGTAGCGAACTGACCAACTTAATAACATGTTCGATAGGCATCCTGTATCTCAAGACTCCGGAAATCAACTTAGCGTAATTCCAGTATTCAGGATTGAACTTTTCGCTCAGCCCTTCAACCGTAGTTTTGTAGCCTCGCTTGTTTTCAAACTGGAAGTCATATCTCTTGGAGCCGTCTTCACACACATTCTTGATGATCTTTCCTTTCGTAACCGTCTTAGGCAGTACAATACCTTCTTCGTCATCCTGCAACCCGGTAAAGATTTCGTATGGATAACCGTCCAGCAACCCTACAAACGCCACCCATTTTTCTTTGTTGTTTTGGAAGCGCACCACATCACATTCCAGTGTTTGAGGTCTCACCTCCGTCACCTCAGGATGCTTGCAGGGCAAGGACAGCCCCTTCTCTTCTTTCGGTTTCTTCTCGTTCACCTGAATCATCACGCCCGACCGCGATCCGTCCCTATAAATGGTACAGCCCTTGCAGCCACTCCTCCAGGCCTCAACGTACAAACGGTTCACCAACGATTCGTCCACATCGTTCGGCAAGTTTACGGTCACACTGATAGAATGATCCACCCATTTCTGTATTGCCCCTTGCATCTTCACCTTCATCAGCCAGTCCACGTCGTTGGCAGTGGCTTTATAATAAGGTGAACGTGCCACCAACTCGTCAATTTCCCCTTGCGTATATTTCTTCTCGGTATCAATACCGTTGATCACCATCCAGTCAATGAATTTCTTGTGGTAAACAATATATTCCTCAAATGAATCCCCCACCTCATCGACGAAGTCAACATGCACATCCGCATCATTGGGATTCACCTTGCGGCGGCGTTTGTAAACAGGCATGAAAACAGGCTCTATGCCGCTTGTGGTCTGTGTCATCAGCGAGGTGGTTCCCGTAGGAGCAATGGTCAGGCACGCAATGTTGCGCCTGCCATATTTTTTCATATCCTCATAGAGTTTTCCATCGGTTTCCTTCAGACGGAGAATAAACGGGTTCTTTTCTTCGCGTTTTGCATCAAACACGGCAAAGGCTCCACGTTCTTTTGCCATTTCCACCGAAGAGCGATAGGCACTCAATGCCAATTCCTTATGCACCTCAACAGAAAAATTGGTAGCTTCTTCAGAACCATATCTCAACAGCATGGCAGCAATCATGTCACCCTCTGCCGTAATGCCCACACCTGTTCGGCGACCCTTGGAACTTTTGTCCTTGATTTTCTCCCAAAGATGGTATTCCGTTCCTTTCACTTCATCGCTTTGCGGATCCTTCCTGATTTTATCCATAATCAGGTCTATCTTCTCCAATTCCAAATCCACGATGTCGTCCATCAGTCGCTGGGCACATCCCACATGTTTGCGGAACAGGTCGAAATCGAAATGGGCATCCTTGGTAAACGGATTCACCACATAACTGAAAAGATTGATACTCAGAAGCCTGCAAGAATCGTAAGGACACAATGGTATTTCACCGCAAGGATTGGTGCTCACCGTACGGAAGCCCAAATCGGCATAACAGTCAGGAATGCTTTCACGCAAAATCGTATCCCAAAACAACACACCCGGCTCTGCGCTCTTCCAAGCATTGTGCACAATCTTCTCCCACAATTCCTTTGCCTTGATGTTTCTCTTCACCAACGGCTTGTCGCTGTCAACAGGAAACTGCTGCACATACTCTTTGTCATCGATGGCTGCCCGCATGAACTCATCATCAATTTTCACGCTCACGTTGGCACCCGTCACCTTCCCTTCGGTCATTTTCGCATCAATAAACGCCTCACTGTCAGGATGTCTGATTCCCACCGACAGCATCAGCGCGCCCCGCCGTCCGTCCTGAGCCACCTCGCGCGTACTATTACTATAACGCTCCATAAAAGGCACAAGTCCCGTAGAAGTGAGTGCCGAATTGTTCACGGGCGATCCTTTCGGGCGCACATGGGTCAAATCGTGCCCCACTCCGCCTCGACGCTTCATCAGTTGCACCTGTTCCTCGTCAATGCGCAATATCGCCCCATACGAATCGGCATCGCCATCAAGCCCCACAACGAAACAGTTGGACAGTGACGCCACTTGAAAACTGTTGCCAATACCCGTCATCGGGCTTCCGGCCGGGATGATGTATTTAAAATGGTCGAGCAAGGCAAAGATTTCCTCGGCCGACATGGGATTGTCGTATTTCCGTTCAATCCTGGCTATTTCATTGGCTATCCTCCAATGCATATCCTTCGGACTCTGTTCAAAGATACTTCCGAAACTATCCTTCATGGCATACTTGTTCACCCAAACGCGGGCAGCAAGTTCATCGCCTTTGAAATATTCCAACGATGCCTTGAACGCATCGTCATAAGAGTAGATTTTCATTCTATGTTTTTTTATTTGTCAATATGTGTAGAAAAGAATGCCACTTCCCCCGTACAACCACCGCAGCAGGGATGCGGCAATCATCCAAAGGCATTCCAAACCGTTGCCACAATGATTTCGAGGAAAATTCTTTTCTGCAAAGATACGAGCATTTTTTGACAAACAGCCATACTTTTATAAAAATTTCAAATATTTTTTTCATGCGTTGATTTTCCCTTTGAGAAAATATTATTAACTTTGCACTAAATAAAATTTTCCAAAATGAAAACCATCAAAACAAGAAGAACCATCAGAAAATACAAATCGGAAGAGATTTCCGACGAGTTGCTCAACAAACTTCTCTCGCTTTCAGAGCGCACACAAACCATGGGCAACCTGCAGCTCTACAGTGTTGTTGTCACCCGTTCCAAAGAAATGAAAGCCCGTTTGGCACCGGCACATTTCAACCAGCCCATGGTGACACAAGCCCCCGTCCTGCTCACCATTTGCGCTGATTTCAGGCGCACTAGCATTTGGGCAGAAAACCGCAAGGCAACACCGGGCTACAACAACTTCCTGTCGTTCATCAACGCTGCCAGCGATGCCCTTCTGTTCACGCAAACCTTCTGCAACCTGGCAGAGGAAGAGGGCTTGGGCTATTGCTATTTGGGAACAACCGTATATATGCCCCAAACCATTATCAACACGCTGCATTTGCCAAAGCTCGTAATGCCCATTGCTACACTCTCGCTCGGATGGCCCGACGAAAATCCCCCACTCACCGACCGACTTCCCCTGAGTGCCATAGTCCACCAAGAAACCTACGAGGACTATACCGTCGAGAAAATAGACGAATTCTACACTCCCAAGGAGAACCTTCCCGAAAACCAGGAATTCCTGACCATCAACCACAAAGAAACGCTCGCCCAAATATTCACGGACATTCGTTATACGAAAAAGGACAACGAAGCCATGTCTGCCGGATTCATAGAGGCCCTGAAACAACAAGGATTTCTATAAGCATCGGTTCATTTCCCCATTAAAAAAAGCAGGAATTTTCGATTCCTGCTTTTTTTTCGCTATATGTCCATAAAAGATCACAACAGTTTCACACGCCAGCTTACACCAAAATCAAAGATGGAAAGTTTGTCTTGTAGCGTTCCTCCCGGATTGGTGTTTTTACCGAACGAATAACAATAGTTTCCATGCAGACGCACTTTGTTGTTTCCCAACGGGAAATATTCAAAGCCTGCTCCCACACGAGTCACCTCCGTTCCGTTCAGCACACATGCATCCGCTGTTTTGTCAGTTTGGTTCACGTCATAACTTGCCTTGACAAACAGATTCAGTTTGTCGGAAGGTTGCACCGACACACGGCCTATGACAGTACAGTCGCGCCCCCAGAAAGCATGCCCGGAAACAGCTCTGTTCATATAGTCAAAATCAATCTGCATTCTGTTTCCCACATGGAATTTGCTTCCCAAAGCAATGTAATTGATATACTTCCCAGGTTCATACTCCATCATGTTCACCGACCACAACGGTTCGAAAAATCCATGCCTTCCATGCCACATCAAACTGAACGAATACATGTCTGCACTCTTTCCGGTCGTAGCCGTATAGTGTTTTTGGAAAGGGCTTTGGCACAGTTGAAAGGTGAGGTCGTCTTTTTTGTCCGTCGTATTCACGATAACACTCCCTCCCCATTGATAGCAGGCAAAGTTATAGCAAAATTCTGACAAGAAATAGCAGTCGATAGGAGCGGCTTCAAATTCCCATCCTCCCACCAGCACCACGTTTTTTCCCGCCGAGAGTGCCAGATTTTCAGTTGCCTGATAATTGAGATAAAGCCAATCGGTTGCATCGAAGAAAGTCTTGTCTTTGTTGATGCCGTTCAAACGTTGCCTATAGCCATAAGAGAAATCGCGCGAAATGTTTCCATCCAACTTCAGATTCACAAGATTGCCTTTGAATCCACATTCGTCTTTCAGCGTTTCGCCATCGACACTCGTGCGTTGATAATCCCCACGCGCCTCCACCGACAAGTTCACCGACTTGTCTTCCTGCGCCATCACCGTTGCACTGCCCAACAGCAGCAGCAACACCATACTCTTTATTTTCATTCTATCTCTATTATTCTATTCTACCTCTGTTATACAATTGATTCAGTCCATTCAAACAGACCCCGACCCTCCACTCTTGAAAAATTGCGGCAGTCCTGTCCTGCACCGAAGAGTCCACCACGCCCGTCAAGACCCGGTGTCAGCAACTCATCCCAAATGCAACTTTGCCTTGTTGTGCCACAATCCATGCACCTCGCTCACCGTATCGGTGGTTACAAACGACGGTATGTTTTCCTTACCCAGATATTCCATCAACTTTCCGAACTCCTCGCGAGTGAGCAGAATCTCCAGCTGCATGTTCTTCTCATTGCTGTAACCTCCAATCACTTCGTGCAGAGTAACTCCTCTTCTGATGTGATTGATCACATAATCCTGTATCTTACGGTATTCTTTTGAAATAATAAACACGCGTGTCTTCGAGTTGATGCTTGTCATGAAATTGTTCAGGATCAAACCGTTGAGCCATGTTCCGATAAGACCGATGATCACCAGATTCACATCATTGATGGCAAACGCCGTACAGCAAATGGCACCACCTGCAATCGTGACGGCCGTACCGAGATTGATGCCCAAATATTTGTTGATGATCTTTGCCAGGATATCAAGACCTCCTGTAGATGCATTGATGCTGAACAAAATACTTTGCGAGGCACTTAAAATAACCACGAAGCAAAGCAAGTCAAACCAAGGATTCGCAATGGTCTGTCCGGCCACCTGCACGGCAAACATGGAGCCGTTCATAGGGACAATAGCACCAAGGAAATCGATCATTGGACCTAAAATCAAGGCCGTGTAAACCGTTTTTGCACCAAACTCATTGCCAATCAACAGGAACGAAAGAATGAGCAAAATCACATTGATAATGAAGATAACCGTTCCCACCGACACGAACGGGAGCAACTGGGCAATGACCAAAGAAAGACCCGTAATGGAGCCTACAATCAGTTTACTGGGTATCAGAAAGAAATAGACACCCATTGCGGCGACAAACATGCCCAATGTCATGATAAGCAACTCTACCCAGAATTTCTTGGTTGCCAGCAAAGCTCCTACCATTCTCATTGTCTTCTTCACATTTTCGGCAGCAAAGAGGTTGCTGCCTTTTTGAGCGCGACTCATAATTTTCTACGATTTTAGTTGTTATTTTAAGGTTGTTTCATACGCATTCGCCAACTTTCGCTCCTCCTTTTGTTTTGGTCATTCAACCGTGGTGGCATGAAAAGTCGTGCAAAGTTACATCATTTATATGAGAGTACAAATAAGATTGCATTAAAAAGTTATTTTTATGTAATTTATCTTGCATCCCGCCTTGTTTTTCACGAATCCGCCCAGAAACTTCCCCTTTCCGACAATGCCGGGCAGAGAAAACGAAAAATGATAAAAACGGGCACTGGCATCATGATGCTACCAATTATTTGGAAATGTTGATTTTTTATTGTTATTTTGCACACATGAACGAGACAAAACGACAGCAAACAAAGGAACGGCTTGAGAAAAGCCGACTTTACGCATGGATGCAGCAGGCATCCGACGTGATGGACCGCTACTACATAGATGCGGCATTGGGGTTCGCCATTCCTGGAGGTATCGGAGATGCCATTGCTGGATTGGTCTCGCTGGTATATATTTTTTTCAGTCTTTTCCATGTACGCTCGTTCCCGTTGACGCTCGCCATTATCAACAATACGCTTCGCGACGTGCTCTTAGGGATGATTCCGTTCTACGTGGGCGACATTATCGATGTGTTCCACCGTTCCAACCAGCAGAACATACAACTGATAAAAGGCTTTGTTGACGGTGACCTACAAACCATCAAGAACGTAAACCGAAAAGCTGCTTACAGCGCCATTCTCTTTTTCTGCCTCTGCGTGATGATTTATTTCATGGTGAAGATCGTCATCTGGGCTGGTGCATACGTAGTATCGCTCTTTGGTTGAAAAACAGCCGTAGATACGGTTTTCACCTTTTTTATATATATGGAAGCACAGAATGACATAATAACAGGAGCCACCGTGCGGGGTTACGATTCCCTGTATTCATAGGGCGTCATTCCCGTGATCCGCTTGAAATACTTGCAGAAGAAACTGGGATTGGCAAAATGCAACTCTTCGGCAACCTGTACAATATGCAGGTTTCCATGCTTTAACATCACCTTGGCAGTGGTTATCAAAGCACGGTCTATCCATTCTTTCGCCGTCATTCCGCTTGTTTCTTTTATGAGCGTCCCCAAATAGCGTTCCGACAGGCACAGCTTGTCGGCATAGAATGGAATGCGGTGGTGCTGGCGGCAATTTTTATTGACCAGCTGGATAAAACGGTCAAACACATCCTTCCCGTTCTGTTTTCCCTTCAGTTTCCTGTCCGAACGATTGTTGTACAGGTATGTGTAGAAATGCATCATCGCCTCGACAAGACTGCCAACCGTTTCACGGTCGTACTCCTTTTGATTCACCACATTCCAAATGGTGGTCAACATTCCTTCAATTATTCTGGAGGTCTTCTTGTCCACCACCATTCTCCAATCGCGCATTTGCCCGTTGAAAAGCGAAGGGGCTTTCCCCGATGCGAAGGGCATGGGGAAATCATCGAACAGGGCAAAGCCCAACATCTGGAAATCAGCAGAGGCGGAAATGGGCTGCACCACGCTGCCCGGCCCTACAAAAGCGATGGTTCCTGCCGTCAGCCTGCATTCAATCAAGTTGACAACCGCCCTCAGTTCGCCTCTTTTGACATATCCAATCCGAAAATCATTGATACTGAAAGGTGTATCTTTCAGCAACAAGGAACGAAAGAGGCCGGTGTCTTCATTGATTACCGCCATTTCATGGTTGATGAATATGCCACTGCGCCATGCACTGCCAGTCGCATCCATAGCCTCGCGCATCATGCAGGAAGTAAGTTGTTGCGGTAGTTTGTTCATTGTCCGGAATATTGTTCTGGTTACAAAGATAATAAAAGCAACAGAAAAAACGGGCAAAACGGACAGCAATCATACAAATAGAACATATTTTCGTTTGGAAGAACCCTCGAAAACAGCCACGGGCAAGATTCCCGGCGTTTGTGCCACAGCTTGATTCCTGCGAAATGTTTCGATAAATCCTGCAAAAAGACATTTTCAAAAGGGGGAGAATATCGGCATCGCTCCCAGAACCAGCCAAACACAGGGCTGGAAATCAGCGGTTGCACAGTATGCATCTGTTCCGGAAACGGCAGAAAAGCGGCGGTGGACAGCCAACAGAACATCGGCTGTGCCCCAACGGACTGTCGTCTGCCTTCCAACCGATGATTTGTTCGATTTCACCCGAACATCCGTTGCCGTGCAACGCATTATTCCCCGCTATCCATCCGATGATTCGTTGAACAGCACTCCTACTACCGACAGCCGCTTGCCAAGTGCAAGAATGTAGTCTCCTGCAGAAAAAAAGGCGGTATTTTCTTCTTCGGAAACACGGACAAAGGATCATCCGTTGGACTGTTTTCCACAACCGTCAGGAACGGATTCAACCAACAAAAACACATAAAGCAATGGTATTCTGCGCCTTACGAATTCTTCCATATTTCCCATCTTCGCCACTCTCTCCACCTTTTGCGACAAATTTAAAAATCCGAAGCACATGGTTTGCGAAAAGCCTTGTCGCTTCCCTCTTCTCTTTTTCGTACAAATAGAACATCTTTCCGTTCGATTGGATAACGGGAAAGCAAAAAAAACAACGTAATTTTGCACCGTATCAAAAACCTACAGAACAGACATGAAGCAGACAATCATGGTCCTCTGCCTGCTGCCCACCGGAGCAGGAGCACAGACCCTTGACGAATGCCAGGCGGCCGCCGGAAACAACTATCCGCTGGTAAAAAAGTACGAACTCATCAGCAAAACCACCGACCTCACCCTCAGCAACATCGGCAAAGGATGGTGGCCCAAGATTTCGGCAGCGGCACAAGCCACGTGGCAGAACGAGGTGGTGAAACTGCCCGATGCACTCTCTGACATGATGGAACGGCAGGGAATGGAGCTAAAGGGGCTGGCAAAAGACCAATACCGCCTGGGCATAGACATCAGCCAGACCGTTTACGACGGGGGTACCATCCGCAGCCAAAAGAACATGGCCCGGTGGCAGGGAAAGGTGCAGCAAGCACAGAACGAGGTAGATATATATGCCGTGAAAAAGAGGGTGAACGAACTGTATTTCGGCATTCTGCTCTTGGAAGAACGCCTAAAGGCCAATGCCGACTTGCAGGAACTGCTGGCCTCCAACGAGCAAAAACTCGCAGATATGTTCAAACTGGGAGTGGCAGCAGAAAGCGACTATCACACGGTCGTGGCCGAAAGGCTGAGCGCCATACAGACAATGACGGAACTGCAATCGCAGAAACGGATGCTGCTGCAACTGCTCGGCGTCTTTTGCGGTATGGAGATACGCCATCTCAGCAAACCGGCCGGAGAATGCACAAACACGCAAAACAACCGGCCGGAACTGAAATGGGCCGATGCCCAACTGAAACTCGCCGACACACAGGCGCAAATGCTCCATGCCAACCTGCTGCCCAAGGTGAGCGTTTTCGCAACAGGATTCTACGGTTATCCGGGATTCGACATGTACAAGGATATGTTTCGCCATCGCTTCACACTCAATGCCATGATCGGAGCAAAAGTGAGCTGGAACATCGGGGCACTCTACACCCTCAAGAACGACAGGGAGAAAATACGCTTGCAGAAAGAGCAAGCGGAGAATTTCCTCGAAGTGTTTCTGTTCAACAACAGAATGGAGCAAATGCAGAAGAACGAGAACGTGGCCAAATACAAGGAACTGATGGCAAACCAGGAGCGCATCATCGCACTCCGTTCGTCGGTGAGAAAAGCCGCTGAATCGAAACTGGCACACGGCATCATTGACGTGAACGACCTGGTGAGGGAAATCAACAACGAGAACATGGCCAAGATTCAACTGTCAACCCACGAAATTGAAATGCTGAAACAGATATACGATTTGAAATATACGGTGAACAATTAAGGAACAATGAAAAGAGCAGGACTACTCGCAATCACCGCGCTCATCTTGGCGGCTTGCGGAAAAGAGACGAAGGAATATGATGCCACGGGCACGTTCGAAGCCACCGAAACCACGATATATGCCGAACAAAGCGGCAGGCTGCTGCGGTTTGACGTGGAGGAAGGCTGCACGCTGGAAAAGGAGCAGGAAGTGGGGCTGATAGACACGCTGCAGACGTTTTTGAAGATACGCCAGCTGCAAGCCTCACAAAAGGTATATGCAAGCCAACGCCCGGACGTGGAGAAACAAGTGGCTGCGCTGAGACAGCAGTTGGCAAAGGCTCAGATGGAGGAGCGCAGGTTTTCAGAACTGGTGAAGGACGGCGCCGCTCCCCGCAAGACGCTCGATGACGCCGTGAGCCAGGTAGAAGTGCTGAAAAAACAGCTGGAGGCGCAGCAATCGGCATTGAATACCAACACGGAGGCTCTTAACCAGCAGATGGCAACGGCAGACGCACAGATGAACCAACTGGGCAACTTGCTCAAGAAGTGCCGCATTGCATCACCCATAGCAGGCACCGTATTGGAGAAATACGTTGAAAACGGCGAGTTCGTGAACATGGGAAAACCGCTGTTCAAAATGGCAGATACGGAGAATATGTTCATTCGGGCATACGTCACCACCGCACAGTTGCAAAACATCAAGCCAGGACAACGTGTGAAAGTGATGAGCGACTACGGCAAAGGCAACAAGAAGACATACAACGGGAGGGTGGCATGGATTTCCAACCGATCGGAATTTACGCCCAAGACCATTCTCACCGACGATGAACGAGCCGACTTGGTGTATGCAGTGAAAATAGCCGTAAAGAACGACGGTTATATAAAGATAGGTATGTACGGGGAAGTGAAATTCTGAAAAACAACGTGAAACCACCCATCAAGACAAACAAGCACGCCATGGATGCAGCCATCGTTGTAGCACATCTGTCCAAACGCTACGGAAAAGTGCAGGCGTTGGACAAGGTAAGTTTTGCCGTAAACAAAGGCGAAACGTTCGGACTGATCGGACCCGACGGCGCCGGCAAAACGACCCTATTCCGGATTCTTGCTACTCTGCTGCTGCCCGACAGCGGCTCGGCCAGCGTTGACGGGTTCGACATCGTGAGGGACATGGCCCGCATCCGCCAACGGGTGGGCTACATGCCGGGGAAGTTTTCGCTGTACCAGGACTTGAGCGTGGAAGAGAACCTGCACTTTTTCGCAACGTTGTTTGGCACGACTGTGGAAGAGGGCTACGATGCCATCAAGGCCATTTATGCGCAGATAGAACCTTTCAGGACCCGAAAGGCAGGAGCCTTGTCGGGCGGAATGAAACAGAAACTGGCCCTGTCGTGTGCATTGGTCCACCAGCCCAGCATGCTGTTTCTCGACGAGCCGACCACTGGCGTGGACCCGGTGTCGCGCAAGGAACTGTGGGAGATGCTGTCCATGCTCAAAGAGCAGGGCATCACCATCGTGGCGGCCACTCCCTATCTGGACGAGGTGAGACAATGCGAAAGGGTGGGATTTCTGAACCACGGCATTCTGCAAGGAACCGGTACTCCGGAGGAGATATTAACCACATTCGCCGACACGTTCAACCCACCGCCCCTACAGGCAAAAGACACCCGAAGAGCCGAATTGCCAGCCACGGCCAACGAAAATGCCATAGAGGTGGAACATCTTGTCAAGGCATTCGGCACATTCCACGCGGTGGACGACATTTCCTTCTCCGTGAAACGGGGCGAGATTTTCGGTTTTCTGGGAGCAAACGGAGCCGGAAAAACCACTGCCATGCACATGCTCACCGGTCTGCACCAACCTACGTCAGGAAAGGGGACAGTGGGTGGATTTGACATTTCGACAGAATATGAACAAATCAAAAAGCACATTGGCTATATGAGTCAAAGGTTCTCACTGTACGAAGACCTCACCGTAGAGGAAAACATACGTTTGTTTGGAGGCATCTACGGAATGGACGACCCTGACATTGCACAGAAAATGGCCACAATGCTGAAAGAGCTGGATTTTGAGGAACACCGGCACACAATGGTGAAGGAACTGCCTCTTGGCTGGAAACAGAAACTGGCATTCTCCGTGAGCATATTCCACGCCCCCAGCGTTGTATTCCTCGACGAGCCGACGGGTGGTGTCGATCCTGCAACCCGACGACAATTCTGGCAACTGATACGCAACGCTTCGGCCAGGGGCATCACCGTGTTCGTGACCACCCACTATATGGACGAAGCAGAATATTGCGACCGCATATCCATCATGGTGGACGGGAAGATCAGAGCAATGGGAACGCCCGACGAATTGAAGCAGACATACCGTTTGCCGGACATGGACCGGGTGTTCACCCATCTGGCACGCCAGGCAACAAGAACATCCGACTGAAAAATCACAGAACATGAAACAGTTTGTCTCGTTTGTCATCAAAGAAAGCAAGCATATCCTGCGCGACCGCCGCACAATGCTCATACTTTTCGGCATGCCGGTGGTCATGATGATGCTCTTCGGGTTTGCCATCTCCACCGACGTGAGGAATGTGCGTACCGTGATCGTGACTTCCTCAATGGACCATCTCACGCAACAAATGGCCCACCGGCTGGACGCATCGGAATATTTCGCGATAGTGGCACTGGCGCACACGCCGGCCGAAGCCGAACAGATGATGCGCAACCAAAAGGCGGACATGGCCATTGTGTTTGCCCAGGATTTTGCCAACCACCGGTATGATCCGAATGCCGGCATCCAAATCATGGCGGATGCCGCCGATCCGAACATGGCACAGCAATATGCCGTATATGCCCAATCCATCATCGTGCAGACAATGGGAGACTACAAAAAAATGGTATCTGGCACCCAACTGGAAACGACAGGCAGCATTGCTGCTATGCCAAGTGTAAGCACCCAACTGCTCTACAATCCACGGATGAAAAGTGCCTACAACTTCGTGCCCGGCATTATGGGCATGCTGATGATACTGATTTGCGCCATGATGACTTCTGTCAGCATTGTGCGGGAAAAAGAACGGGGAACCATGGAGGTGCTGCTGGTCAGTCCGGTGAAGCCTGTGACAATCGTCATAGCCAAAGCCGTTCCCTACATGCTGCTTGCCCTTGGCATATTGGCAACTGTGCTGCTCCTTTCCTACTTTGTGCTGGGCGTGCCACTGGCAGGAAGCTTGTTCTGGATATGCGCCGTTTCGCTCATCTACATTCTGCTTGCCCTCTCATTAGGACTGCTCATCAGTTCGATTGCAACCACGCAGGTTGCGGCATTGCTCATGTCGGGCATGATGCTGATGCTGCCCACCATCATGCTTTCGGGCATGATGTTTCCCGTAGAAAGCATGCCGACCATTCTGCAATATGTCACTATGGTTGTACCTCCCAAGTATTACATCTCTGCCATGCGCAAACTGATGATTATGGGAGTGGGCATTGAAAATGTGATGACGGAAATCATGGTGCTGACGGGCATGACCGTCCTCCTGCTCACCATTGCCCTGCTCAGTTTCAAGAAAAGACTGGAATAAAACAACATCAACAACCGTCCTGGAATGACCCTGAAATATCTCATACGAAAAGAGTTCTTGCAGATACGGAGGAATCCGTTCCTGCCCAAACTTGTCTTCATATACCCCATTTTCATCATGTGTGTGATGCCATGGGCGATGAACATGAAAGTGAATAACATAAAAGTGGATGTGGTGGACAACGACCGCTCCACTTTCTCCCGCCAATTGATCCAGCGCATAGAGGCCTCCCGCTATTTCATCTTCAATGGACAGAAGCCCACTTATCAACATGCCCTGGATGACATAGAGCGAAACGGAGCAGACATGGTGATGGTGATTCCAAAAGGATTCGGGCGAAACATGAGCACCGGAAGCCCGCCAACCGTATTGGTAGCGGCAAATGCTGTCAACGGAACAAAAGGGATCATAGGAACAACCTACCTTTCACAAATCGTGATCTCGCACGTGAGTCCTGATTTACAAGCTCTCCAGAGAAAAATCTCTCTTCTTTATCTGTACAACAAACACCAGGACTACAAAGTGTTCATGATTCCCTCGCTGATGGCCATATTGGTGATGCTCCTGTGCGGTTTTCTTCCGGCACTGAATATTGTAGGCGAAAAAGAACAGGGCACCATCGAACAGATGAATGTCACCCCCGTCAGCAAATGGTCGTTTATATTTGCCAAACTGATTCCCTACTGGTTCATAGCCCTTGTCGTGATGACCCTTTGCTTTATTCTGTCATGGGCCGTCTATGGCATTACCAGCCAAGGAAACCTATTGTTGGTATATTTCATTGCCATGCTTTTAGCGCTCATTTTCAGTTCTATCGGACTCATTGTTTCCAACTACAGCGATACCATGCAGCAAGCCATATTTGTGATGTGGTTTATCGTGGACAGCCTCCTGTTGCTCAGTGGTCTGTTCACGCCCGTCCGCTCCATGCCCGAATGGACGCAGGTTATCACCACCATCAACCCCATGCACTATTTCATAGATGCCGTGAGAACGGTATTCGTGCGTGGAGGAAATTTTGCGGACATCGGCTTCCAAATCTCCATTCTTGCCCTGTTCGCCACCATCATGAGTATATGGGCGATTCACAGTTACAAGAAAAACAGTTGAAGCTGAAAACAGCAGATAGCGATAACTTCTGTTAAAATTGGCGTATGGAGGACATTTCTTCAAATAATATCTTATCTTTGCTGTCAAATCAATAAGAAAAGTCGATGAAAATGACAAAAAGCATTGTATTTAAAAAGGAAAATGCTGCCATGAGGCCAGGCAAGTGGCGCAGTTGGGCGGTTGTAGCTGTTTTTGCCATAATGGGCATTTCCATGCTGAGTTCGTGCGCCACCAAGCATACGGTAATCAATCGGCTGGAGAGTTTCTCCACGGAGTTGCACAACAACAGTGCCTATTATACCTACGATGATTGGCGCAATGCCGTGACCTATTTTGGAAAAATACGCAAAGATGCCAGCAAATACCGCTATACACCTGAAGAAAGAAGAAGAATTGGGGTGCTGGAAGGCGAATGCGCCCGATACATGGCAAAGGGGGTGAAGGATGGAATGCTGAACGGCATTATGGGCATAGGCAGCGAGATCAACGGAATTCTCCAGGGCATTTTGGGCATATCCACCGAAGACAATTAAACGAACGCATGCGGTACAGATGAGAACGGCCAGGACAGGGATATTGCTGATGCTTTTCAGCTCTCTTCACGCATACGGTCAGAAAGTAACCTACAGATCGTTTAAACACTATAACGAGAAAGTGGTGGATTTTGAGAAGATGAGAGCCATAGACAGCACCGACATCGTAATGTTGGGGAACAGTCTGACGGAATTTGGCGGCGACTGGAACAAATTGCTACATTGGAAGCACATTCGCAACAGAGGGATTGCCGGTGATGATGCCATGGGAATCTACCATCGTCTCAGCCAAATTCTTCCGGGCAAACCCAAGGCCATCTTCCTGATGGTAGGCATCAACGATTTGAGCCACCAGCTGAGTGCCACAGAAGTGTTTGGCCTATGCAAGAAAGTAATAGACAAGATAGACAAAGAAGCTCCAGATACCCGGTTGTACGTACAAAGCATTCTTCCGATAAACGAATCGTTTGGCCGCTGGAAAACTCTTGACGGACAGACGGACGTGGTGTCGGAAATCAACCGTATGCTAC
This sequence comes from Prevotella sp., assembly GCA_022773395.1. GTDB lineage: Bacteria > Bacteroidota > Bacteroidia > Bacteroidales > Bacteroidaceae > Prevotella. The sequence continues at coordinate 43,457 of JALFBL010000073.1, read as the reverse complement.
AGCAATACTGCCACAACCGGAAAATTCCATATATTGATTTGTTTGGAAAATTTGTGCGCAAAGGCACCCATGTGATGAGAAAATCGTTGACCGTTGACGGACTTCACCTCACTGCAACGGGATATAAAGTCTGGGGATTTGAATTGCGAAAGTATCTGTTGGCACTCGACAAGGACAAATAGAAGAAAAGAAAAAGCGCAAGACTTTTATCTTGCGCTTTCGTTGGTTGCGGAGGCAGGACTCGAACATGCGACCTCCAGGTTATGAGCCTGGCGAGCTACCAACTGCTCCACTCCGCGATGTTTATTATTCGCATCAAAAGGACACATCCCTTATTTGCGAGTGCAAAGGTAGGTGTTTTTTTTGGAATGACCAAATTTTTGAACTGTTTTATACAAAATCTGATATTTTTATTCTGCTCCATAGGCAATGCGAGCCGTCAATGCACTTTGGAATTCTGTTTCTGAACAGATTTTTCTGTTAGAAAGGATACCCTACCGCCAAATGTAAACTCTGCCCCTCTTTAAAACTGCGAATGTTGAAGTAGCCACTCTTGCCAGTGTCGTAGGGAACATGAAGCCCAACTCCCCAATCCAGCCGAAGAACAAGAAAATCAAGGTCGTAACGAAATCCGATGCCTGTTCCTACCGCCATTTCTTTAAGGATATTTGCAAACTTAAATTTGGCATCTTCCCGATACACATCGTCCTTCATTGCCCAGACATTTCCGGCATCAAGGAAGGCTGCAGCATATACGTTGTTGAACAATTTCTGCCTGTATTCCAAATTCATGAGAAGACGCATGTCGCCCGTTTGGTCGAGGTATGCCAGCATGGCGTTGGGGGCTACGTATTTTCCCGGCCCAATGCTTCTAACGGTAAATGCGCGGATGCTGTTGGCACCGCCCACATAAAACAGTTCGCTGTAAGGGGCTTCTTCGCTATTGCCATAGGTGCAGATGATTCCTGCATTGACATGCCCTACAAGGTATTTATTCAGCCCCAATCTCCATTTCTTGGTGAAATCTGTTTCGATTTTGAAAAATTGGGCATAGCTGTTTTTGAACATCTCCTTGTTTTTTGAATTCCATTTTTTCCCGAAAGCCAAATAACCGAGCGAAGCTATGTTTCCGGACTCCGTCACAGTTATTTCCCACGAAATGGGGTTCTTCAGATGTGCAGGACTGTTATAATAATAGGAATATCGCATTTTGGGAATAAACACGTCATGCATTGTAATGCCAAGATAAGGATTCGCGTTCAGAATGCTGTCGTAGGTCTCCGTGGCATGAAGCAGATGTTGGTAGGTCACCGCAAGAGGACTCAATTCATGTTTGCTGTTCTGTGTCTTTTGCCAACGATATGTCCACTCTCCCGAGAAATTCACCAATTTGAAATAATCGGGGCGGTTTAAGGAGGTGCGCGACACCTTCGCAATGGTGGAGGGGGCACTGTAATAGCTCATTTGGTTGATGAACCTTCTGAGAGCTTTTTCTTTATTTTTTTTCGTTTTCCTGAACAGCCATTCTTGCCAAGGCAACATCAAACGTGGGAATTGTACGGAAACATCTACTCCGTACTCATACGAATTGAAACGACGAGAACCATTCAATCCGCCACTCGTCTGCCACTCGTAAGAACCGTGCAAGTTGATGTCGAGCAATTCACCGCCCCTGAAAGCATTGCGTTTGGTGAAACCAAGCACCAGCTCAGGTCCGGTGCGCCCCGATGTTTTGTTGTTGTATTTTGACTCTACATAGAAATCGTAGGGACGTTCAAACACACAGTTCAAATTCAGGTCGAGCGTGTCACAAGTCCTAGTAGTATCTCTGGGTGTAAACGAAAAATCAACCATACTGAAAATTCCGGTGCTGTTGAGTTTGGCCGTTGATTTCAAGTAATTCTCATAGCGATAAGGGTCACCATGCATAAGTTTCATGTCATTGACAATCACACCGATTCTCACAGGTGGCTTTCGACCGGAGAATCTCACCTTGAACGCCCCCCTCCCGATGGAGTCGGCAAGTTCCTGCATAAATTGTTTTCGCAAATCCACCGTGACATTCCCTATATACCATTTATGCTTTGCATTGTCGGGAATGCCGTCGGCAGCCTGGAGTCTCAACTGAACTTTTCCTGGAACAGCAAGCGTATCAGCAAGATAAGATGCGTAGGAAGGCTGATAATAGTAATATCCGCTATTCCGGAACATGTTGCTGAGTCGTTTGCGCTCGGCATCCAACGCAGCCACGGTGAAAGCATCGCCTGTATGTATCATGGCATCTTTTTCTGTGGCACGGATCAGACTATCTGACAACAAAGGGAAATTCACATACCTGATGGTATCGATTGTGAACAGATGATTCATCGTGACCGTGTATCCTATTTTGCTTTTCTTAGGATGCCTCTGCGGAACAATCTCGTAATCAACCTTTCCACGGAAGTATCCGTGTTTGCGAAGAACCGATTGAGCCACAGATGCTCTCAAAGCCGGGTTTACCCAACTCATCAGAACAGGTTTCTTGCCGAAAGATTTCGCTATCCATTTTGACAGTTGGCTTTCTTTTCCGGCAAAGGCATTCCATATCCAAAGACGGTACGGAAAGGGGGTTCTCAGATAGCTGCTTCCCAACAGTGCACCATTGGGAGCCGTGGCAAGCGCCGCTTCCACCTCTTCTTGGGCATTGAAGAAATTCTGATTGCGTTCGTAGTTTTTGTAATCAATCTTCGTCAGCCCTGTAAACAATTGGTCTCCGTCCGGAATATGTTTTGTTGTGCTGCACGATGAAAGCATTCCCATCACCACAAGGCAACAGCATATATATATATAAGGTGGGAAATGTGCGTTATTTTGTCTCATCTTTTTTCTTGTTGAACAGAGTCGAGTGGCTCTAAAGGAACAAAAGTCTTGTCGCTCTTAAAACAGAATATATCCTTGAAATGTTGCAACCTGCGTCTCCATACGAATCCTATACCATATTGCTGGGTGTAGCCTTCAAGCCAATCGTATGAATTGTTGTCGAAATAAAGTTTTACATATTTATTGGCCGTATCGTCAAGACGATATTCCAATGCGACATTGCCGAATAGCACTTCATTGCGATATGCCGCATCAGTCCCTGTTGAAACCTTTCCACCTACAGAAACTTTCACACGGTTGTTCCAGAAGCGCTTGGCAAATTTGAACGAATAGTCCGTGTGCATGACTCCACTTGCATCCGTGGAATTGTCAAGTCCTATCGACAAGTCAAGCGTACGCAGGGCATTGCCCGTAATATTGTTGATTTCGCTTTCAAGGAAACTGCTCAAAGCACTGTTCATGGAGAATCCGCTTGTGTTTCCATCTGCAAGATACATACCGGTGGTTAGCATGGTCACGGCCAGTTTGCCACGCTGTTCCAGGCTCATGGATTTCAACTCGTTATGCAAGGCCATGTCTTCCGGTGCGTCAAGAGTGAACTCCAGTCCCATGTCGTTAAGTGTCTTGGTAATGACTACCCCACAATCAAAATACACACCTCTACCAGTTCCAGAAGCACCAGAAACCGTTGCCTTTATTCTTTCTATGGCACTGATGTTCAATGTGGGATTCACAGGGTCGCCTGCAAATTCTATGTAACTTCCGTCTTGAATCGTAAACGTCTTTAGCGGGATAATGGGTAAAGAATATTTCATTTCACCATTATCAAGCGTGTATCTTCCTCGCAGCTGGAAATTGTCTGTTGTATTATACAGCATTCGCAGTGTACCCCCACCCATCAAATCTATATAATTCGACAGATCGGCATTAAGATATGCCATGATATGCGCTCCCTTAGCCACATCCATTGTCAAATCCATGTTGAACCCTGTAAGTGGCGGGCGGTTTACAATGGTCTGAGCCGTATCGTTAAAATCGGTAAATTTTACCAGTTCGTTCAATTGATTATCTGTAGTCAATGGGCTGTCACGAAGAATGTAACTGAGGTCTGTCGTACCCAGGACATCCAGATTTCCTTTCATTTTCAAATTGTCCAAACGGCCTTTCATCGTACCGTAATAATTGATGAAAGCATTGCCAAAGGCAACACTCTTTGGATTTTCTTTCGAACTAATAATCTCACAGTTCCTTGCACGCATTCTTACGTCCATTGCTATATTGTCCAAATCCGAGAAACTAATATACCCTGCGACATTCAATGGATTTTCATTAAACGCATACATCTCGAAGTTTTCCAGCAAGAGGTGGCTGCCAACAATCCGTACAGGATCATTGCTGAAACGAAGATCTATGCCGTAGGGCACGCTTACCAAATGGCAAGAGTCAAGAAAAACCTCTCCATTCACCTGAAGTTGTTTCAATGACCCCTTGATGTCGAGTTCCCCTTCGCCATATCCTCTGAAACCAACCAACTGGTCAGGAATGAATCCGTTGACCAAGGATATGGGCAAACGGTTCAAATTCACTTTGGCATCCAAAAATCCTTTGTTCTCTGCCCTATATGTTCCCGTCACCGTTCCTACTTCTTCATGATTCACATTCAAGGTTCCATCTACGAAATGAGAGCCATCCTGTGAAGGCATATAAACAAATTCGGTACCAATATTACCCATTTCGCTTCCTTCATATACCATTTTGTCTATTGACATGGACGATGAAACGGAAATATGGCCGCCGTTTTTCACGAAATGATAGTCTCCATTTACGAATCCGCTGATTCGTGGCATATATGGCAATACGGACATCAGTTCTTCAAGATTCAATTTGTTGAGCGAAAGAGTGAGATCCTGTTGTGCCTCAACATTCTCGTCATTGGAAAATATTTTCAAACCGGTTCCATCTTCTGCAAGAATTTCCAAATGGGCTGAGACTCGACTGTTGTCTGCAAAAAACACATAATTGTCTTCATTGATATTTGCTTCTTTATAAGCAATCACAGCGTCTCTGCTAAGTATGTGCAGACGGATGCCATCTGTTTCCATAGCCGCCTCTGCGCCAAGTCTTACACCCAATTTATCTTTTTCATCATAATAACTTACCTTTATGCCCGCACCTTTTTCAAACAAATAGCCATTGAACAGCGTATTGAAAACAAACTGCTGATTCTCTGCATTATTGCGCACCTGACCATTAAAGGTGATATTTGTACTGTCCGAAACAAAATTGACCCTTATTGTGTCCAATCTCATGCTGTCTGCCACAAAACCATGCATTTGTATATTTCCATTCAATCCTTCGGCAGGGGATGAGTTCATGCAAACATCTGCATGATTGAAAAGATATCCTTCACGAGCCAACAAATGGCTGAAGAAATTATTGTTCCCAGCATGCAAATTCAATTGAAGAGTTGGGAACTTACGGCGAATTGCAATTTGGTCTATGCGCTTCTCTTTCATCTGACTGCCAATTTCCTTTGCCAGTATATCTCCTGTCTGCAAAAATTTTTTGTAGCCTCCACTCGAACACATGGAGAGATGAAAATCTCCGCAATTTATCAGCGCATGGGTCGTATCTATGCGTGTAAGGATGTCCAATGATATATCTTCAGGACGATATACTTCGTGATTTCTGGTCAATGTAATGTCCAACGCCTCTCCTTGCGCACTGTAGTAGTTGTTCATGTCGGTTGCTACGTCAAAATGGCCACAGAAACCGATTGCCAACAACTCTTGCGACAGATGGAGACTGTAAAGGTCAATATAATCTATGTCAGCAGCAAGCGTGGCCATTACCTTCCGCCTATTCATCAAAGCGTCAAGAGTGACCATTCCTTTCATCAATTTATTATTGGCATTTACGTTTGCACGTATCCTCCCATTTCTGATGTCTGCATCCATATGCATACCACTCAGATTATATTTCCCAAAATTGAATTTGGTAATTTTTGCATTGGTTTTCAGTCTTGTCTGTACGGCAAACATATCCGTTCCTGTTCCTCTAACTTCCCAATCGCCAGTAAAACAGCCGAGATTGCTTGCTGGAAGGAAATGCCTGAGATTCAGATTCTGGACTTTCAGCGTTGCATTATATGCCATCTTTTCCGCATCAAAACCAGCAATGACCTTCACGCTTCCCAAACTTTCTGTTGCGGTGAATCTGGCAGAATAACAATTCTCGTCTACATTGAGATTTCCCTTTACACCTATGTCTTTTGGTATGTTGAGTTCACCCATAGCGCCCTTTCCTGCAAGTACTGTAAGGAAACCAATATCGTGGGTCTTGGCATCCAAAGTTACATTTGCCTTCAGATGTTTCATGTCATCAAGATTTGCCACATATCCATTCATCTTGATTTGGAAAGCTGTGGGCAAATTCGACTGGAGCCCTGCAATGTCAAGCCTCTCCATGTTACCCGATGCCACCGCCTTGAAGTCCAACTGCCGGTTGGGCCACTTCTTTATAAAGTCGGTAGGCATTTCTCCCAGAAAGCACACTATATCTTGTTTGCCGAAAGAGCCATTGGCCTTGACATGCAATTGCCCTGGATGTCTCTTGTCAAAAACATTCAAGTCCATGACGAAATCGGCGTTAAGGCTCGATTCCGGAGTGCGCAGTATAAGGGCTGGCAGGTACACTCTTGCAGAGTCTAATGCCAAAGAACCTGACAACTCTTTAATGGTGATGCCGCTTTTTTCCTTTAAAGAACAGTTTTTCACAACAAAGTTCAACTTGGGTTTACAATAACTTAACGAGTTGAGACTTACGTTTACATCGCCCAATGACAAGTGGTTATAATCCATTCCTTTTGCCCTTGGCTTCCATCTGTTGTCGTATGCCAATGCCCCATTGTGCCAGTCAAGATTCCGGATTTTGTATTCTCCACGATACAAGTCGAAATAGCCATCGCTCACAGACACATTCCCAAGATAAGCCGCAATCTGCAAAGTGTCGCCCGGCGTGCGGACTGTCACATCGCTCCGTTCCACCTGTAACCTGTCCACAGAAATTTTCCAGAAGTTTTCACTCTTTGAAGTGTCTGGAGGAACAGTATCACTCAGTTCCACCTGCACATTAGCATCAGTCATTCTGGCATGGTTCACCTTCAGCACCTGTTTCCCCAAATCTATCCCATGGCTTTGCAGTGTGAGTTTTCCCACAGAACCTTTCACCCTTGCTTCATGAACAAAGTTGGCCGTGTTGATTTTCATCCGACTGAACTCCAAGGCATCTATTTCCACCTTTTTATCAAATAGCGGCAACAATTGCACGTCAACCACCAATTTTTCAATATCGGCCACCGTGTCCTTCACATGGGGAAGCAAATCATTGTTCTGGATTACCTTCATGCCTTCTACACCAAGATTTATCGGGAACTCAAGGTTGATATGGCCAATGCTGATTTCCATTCCCGTTTTTTCAGAAGCATACGCTGTTACTCGCTTTATTGCCCAGTTCTGAAAAGGAGGGAAATAAAGCAACAAAGTTAGTACAGCGAAAAGAAGTACGGGTATGAGCAATGCCACGCCGCTCCACTTCAGAAATTTCCTCATAAATAAGAATCAATACGCCACAAATGGATTTCATGACGGTTGTTTTTGCAAAGTAAGCATTTTTTTTGCAAAAAGCCATGTGTTTTAGGAACAAATTGTCAAAAACACATTTTCTTTCCTCAAGAAGAACTTTCTATTTGTTCGTCTTCAAAACAAACAGAAAAAAAAGTTCCAATAAAAATTCTTTTGTTGTGCCAGCATAAGCCCTGCCTTCCGGTCACAAGTTTTTTGTAATATCCTGCCATAGATTGTCTTCGGGGACAGGAGCAACGACAGAGATGGATTCTTTTGAAACGGGATGAATGAAATCCACTTTATGTGCCAGCAAAGAAATGCTTCCATCGGGATTGCTTCGCTTTGCGCCATATTTCAAATCGCCCTTTATCGGGCATCCCATATTGGCCAGCTGGCAACGTATCTGATGATGCCTACCGGTAAGCAAGTCGACTTCCAACAGCGTATAGCGTTCCGAGTGCCCCAATATGCGATATTTCAACAAGGCTTTTTTTGAATGCGGCACCTCATGGTCGTAAGCATAACTTTTATTCTGTTTCTCGTTGCGCACCAACCAATGGGTAAGCGTTCCCTCATGTTTTGTCGGGCTATTCTGCGTAATTGCCCAATACGTTTTTCGGATATCTCCGTCGCGGAACATTGTGCTCAGCCTTCCTAATGCTTTGGAAGTTTTTGCGAAGACAACCAATCCCCATACAGGACGGTCAAGACGATGCGCCACCCCTAAAAAAACATTGCCCGGCTTGGCATGTTTTTCCTTGATGTATTGTTTCACCGTATCCGAAAGTGGAACATCACCTGTCTTGTCGCCCTGCACAATCTCACCGCTCCGTTTAGAAACAATGATAATATGGTTGTCTTCGTAAACTACTTGCATATTGAATCATCCCCACCCATCTTTCTTCATCCGCAATTCATCCATTGGGATATGCTGAAAGCAAACGCAAAGGATTCGGTTGTCCCGACCATAACAATTGCGAATGAAGAATGATGAATTATTTTACATATTCATTCCGCCGTCAACCTGAATCACCTGACCGCTTACATAACTCGACAGATCGGAAGCCAAGAATATTGCACAGTTTGCAATGTCCTCAACCGTTCCGCCCCGGCGCAATGGTATCTTTCCGGCCCATTCCTTTCGAATTTCGTCAGGCAGAGCCTGTGTCATGGCCGTATCAATAAAACCCGGAGCAATGGCATTGGCGCGAATACCCTTAGGCCCCATTTCTTGAGCCACCGACTTGGCCAAGGCAATAAGCCCCGCTTTGGATGCCGCATAATTGGACTGCCCGGCATTTCCATGCACACCTACGACAGAAGCCATGTTGATGATAGACCCTCCGCGTTGGCGCATCATGACAGGCACACAGGCATGAATAAAATTGAAAGCACTTTTCAAGTTGACCGCAATGACAGCATCCCACTGCGCTTCTGTCATCCTAAGCATCAATCCATCTTTTGTGATACCCGCATTGTTCACGAGAATATCTATACTTCCGAAATCTTCCTTCACCAATTTCACCACCTCCTCGGTCTGCGTGAAATCTGCCGCATTGCTGGCATATCCTTTGGCCTTTACGCCCTTGGCCGCTATTTCCTGCTCGGTGGCTTTACCATTTTCGTCAATGACCAAATCCGTAAACGCCACATTGGCACCCTCTTCTGCGAATTTCAACGCAATAGCTTTTCCTATTCCACGGGCTGCTCCCGTGACAAGTGCTGTTTTACCCTGTAATAATCTCATTCTCTTTATTATTTTATTAAATAAAAATTGTTATTTCCCTGTTATTTTTCCCAATGCGCCATACACCACCTTTGCCACAAGCGGCTTACTGGCTTCCGAAGTCATGCCGTGCCCCAATCTGCCGCAGATAAAAGGCACCTCAAGCCCTTTGATGCAATAGTGAGTTATGTCTGCTACCAATTCCACATTTTCAATATCAAATTCGCCCTCGGCTTTTCCCTCGGCATACACCTTGGAAAATAATTCTATTTCATCTTCATCGAAGTTTTTCCTTACTTTTTCCACCATCCATATATTCCGGAAAAAGGCGGCACGAAGATTTCCGTTGCGCATCACCGTTTCCTTGATCATATTGAGATGCGTATAAATCAGCTCTATGATTTTGTCTTGCGGACAGATTTTCTTTGCAGCCACCTCGTCCATTTTGTCCGACAAACGTTCCAATTCGCTTTCAATTACCGCATAATACACCTCTTCTTTATTTTTAAAATAGGTGTACAGGGTTCGCCTGCCTTTTTCTGAAGCCACCGCAATATCGTTCATGGTGGTGTTTTCCAAACCTTTCTTTGCAAAAAGCTGCCGGGCAACATCTACCAATTTCTGTCTTGTCTTGGATATTGACATTCCTCCTTACTCCTCCATTTTATTGCACATTCAAACTATCGTGTGCAAAAGTATCGTATTTCTTCGAATTATGCAAATAAATGAAAAGGAAATCGATGAATCGCATCGTTCACCTCCAGAATACTTGGGTGTGCAATGTTGCATGGCAAACACGATTTTATGCCATTTGGCAAGCGTGTTTTGCAAAAACTTTAGTACCTTTGCATAAACATAGCATGTTTTATGCCAACTCAAGCAAGAATTTGGAGGCATATCGTTTGCATGGGGTTGCATGAAGAGTGGCCACATTCTCTGCAAAATAGACCTATACGACAATTCATTTATAAAATTAGCATAACATGAAACCTACTTTATTGCTTTTGGCTGCAGGAATGGGCAGCCGCTATGGCGGTCTGAAACAACTGGACGGACTGGGTCCTAACGGTGAAACAATCATGGACTATTCCATCTACGATGCCATCAAGGCCGGTTTTGGAAAGATTGTGTTTGTCATCCGCAAAGATTTTGAAGAAGATTTCCGGCAAAAGGTATTGTCGAGATACGAAGGACACATTCCTGCCGAAATTTGTTTCCAAGCACTCGATGCCCTGCCCCAAGGATTCTCTGCACCCGAAGGCAGACAAAAACCCTGGGGAACCAACCATGCCGTAATGATGGCCAAACACATCATCAGAGAACCTTTCTGCGTCATCAACTGCGACGATTTCTACAACAGAGATTCGTTCATGGTCATTGGCAAGTATTTGTCCGAATTGCCCGAAGGAAGCCGCAACCGCTATGCGATGGTAGGATTCCGTGTGGGCAACACGCTGAGCGAGAACGGAACCGTGGCCCGTGGCGTATGTGCCAAAGACGAGGAAGAGAACCTCACAACTGTAGTAGAGCGTACAGAAGTGATGCGTGTCGGCGGCATTGTCTCCTACAAAGACGAGAAAGGCGATTGGGTCGGCATCAATGACAACACGCCCGTGTCGATGAACATGTGGGGATTCACGCCCGACTATTTCGAGTACAGCGATGAGTATTTCAAAGAGTTTCTGTCCGACCCGAAAAACATGGAGAATCCCAAGGCAGAGTTTTTCATCCCTTTGATGGTGAACAAACTCGTGAACGACCATACGGCAACGGTGAAAGTGCTCGACACCACAAGCAAATGGTTTGGTGTGACATACGCCGCCGACCGACAAGGAACAGTGGATAGAATACACACCTTGGTCAAAGAAAATATTTATCCAGAGAAATTGTTCTGATGAATATAGAGCTTTTATCCACAGAACAAACAAATGTGCTGCATCAACTCATCAGCGATGAAGAGCATATTGTTGTGTGTTGTCACCAGAATCCCGATGGAGACGCACTTGGCTCCAGCTTGGGATGGGCAGAATATTTGCGTTCGCAAGGAAAAGACCCTTACATTGTGGCACCAGACATGTTCCCCGACTATCTGCACTGGATGCCGGGCATAGAGCGCGTGGTGCGCTACGACAAACACCCCGAAGCGGTGGAAGAGGCGTTCATGAAAGCCGACTTGATATTCTGCCTCGACTACAACCGCCCCGACCGCATGGAGAAATTAGGGGAAATCCTGATAGCAGCAACGGCAAAGAAGGTGATGATTGACCATCATCCCAACCCTGACATGGACACGGCATTGACCATTTCTCACCCAGAACTGAGCAGCACCAGCGAAATGGTGTTCCGCTTGGTATGGCAACTGGGAGGTTTCGACAGGATGACGAAGAAGTTTGCAGCCCCCATCTATTGCGGAATGATGACCGACACGGGTGGCTTCACCTACAATTCCACACGACCCGAAATCTACTTTGTTGTCAGCCAGTTGCTGACCAAAGGCATTGACAAAGACAAGATCTACCGCAATGTTTACAATAATTTCAGCGAATGGCGTTTGCGCCTGATTGGCTACGTGCTTTACCAGAAACTGAATGTTTTCTCGGAAAAACATGCCTCTTATTTCTCCTTGAGCCGCAACGACCTTCGCCGTTTCCACTATATTAAAGGCGATGCCGAAGGATTGGTGAACATGCCACTGCAGATAAAAGGAATGAAATTGAGCATTTCTTTGAGGGAAGACAACGAGCGCGACAACCTTGTGTGGGTAAGCCTGCGCAGCGTGGACGACTTCTCCTGTACGAAGATAGCCGAAAAATATTTCAACGGCGGAGGCCACCTGAACGCCTCGGGAGGCAGACTGAACTGCTCGATGGATGAAGCCGAACGCATTGTGCGGCAAGCAATCAGCGAGATATAAACTTTCGTTAATTTTAAACACATCGGACGCAGATTGCCGATTATTTAGTAATTTTGTGCCCAAATCATTACCACAATTAGAAATGAAGAAGATATTTTTGGCCTTGTTTGCACCAATAGCGCTGATGATGATCGCTGCATGCGACAATTATGAAACGTATGCGGAACAGAAAGACAAAGAGCGTGCAGCCATCACGAGGTTTATCAAAGACTCTGCCATCAACGTGATTGACGAGGCAACGTTCCGTCAGCAAAACTATACCACCGATGTCAGCAAGAACCAATACGTGCTGTTTGCCAGCAGCGGAGTCTACATGCAAATTGTGCGCAAGGGTTGCGGAGAGGTCATCAAAGACGGAGAAAGAACCACGGTGCTCTGCCGCTTCACTGAAAAAAACATCTTTACCGACTCTTTGGCACTGACCAACGATGTGCTGTCTTTCTCGTCAATAGTTGACAAGATGACCGTAACCCGTGTCAGCGACACGTTCACTGCATCTTTCACCAAAGGCGAAAGCCTCATGTACAGTGCATACGGAAGTGCCGAAGTGCCTTCCGGATGGCTGTCGCCCCTACTGTATATCAATATAGGAAGACAGACCAAACCCGATGAAGAAATAGCAAAGGTGAACCTCATCGTGCCCCACGACAGAGGAACACAGATGCACCGCAATTATGTGCGGCCGAGTTTCTTCGTCATCACATACGAAAGAGGAAGATAATCAAAAAACATCAGCCATGACATTAATCAAATCTATTTCAGGAATCCGCGGAACCATTGGCGGACATACCGGCGACACGCTGAATCCCTTGGACATCGTGAAGTTTGTTACGGCATACGCCACATTCATCCGCAAAAACGGAAAATCGGACAAGGGAAAAATCGTGGTGGGCCGCGACGCCCGCATTTCGGGCGAAATGGTCAAGAACATGGTGTGTGGAACTTTAATGGGATTTGGGTATGATGTCATCGATATTGGACTGGCAACGACTCCAACCACCGAACTGGCCGTGCGAATGAGCGGCGCCGATGGCGGCATCATCATCACGGCAAGCCATAATCCACGCCAGTGGAATGCCTTGAAACTGCTCAACCACGAGGGAGAGTTCCTGAACAAGGAAGACGGAAACGAGGTGCTGGCCATTGCAGAAGCAGAAAACTTTGAATATGCCGACGTTGACCATCTGGGACATTATACGGAGGACAACAGTTTCGACCAACGCCACATTGACAGCGTGCTGGCATTGAAGTTAGTAGATGTGGATGCCATCAGGAAGGCAGGGTTCCACGTCTGCGTGGATGCCATCAACAGCGTGGGAGGTGTGGTTCTGCCGAAACTGTTCGATGCACTGGGCGTAAGATACGTTTTTTTGAACGGCGACCCTACGGGTGATTTCGCCCACAATCCCGAGCCATTGGAAAAGAATCTGACAGGCATCATGGACAAGATGCGTGCCGGTGGGTTCGATTTGGGCGTTGTGGTTGACCCCGATGTGGACAGACTGGCCTTTATCTGCGAGAACGGCGAGATGTTTGGCGAGGAATATACGCTGGTGAGTGTGGCCGACTATGTGCTGAGCCATACACCCGGCAACACCGTGAGCAACCTTAGCAGCACGCGCGCCCTGAGAGACGTTACGGCGAAGCATGGCGGCAGTTACACCGCCTCGGCAGTAGGCGAAGTAAATGTCACCACGCTGATGAAAGAAACAAACGCCATTATTGGCGGCGAAGGAAACGGAGGAGTCATCTATCCCCAAAGCCACTATGGACGCGATGCTCTGGTGGGCATAGCCCTCTTTCTGTCATCGTTGGCACACAAGGGCTGCAAAGTATCCGAACTGCGCAAAACGTTCCCCGACTATTTCATTGCCAAAAACCGCATCGACCTTACACCGGCAACCAACGTGGATGCCATTTTGGAAAAGGTAAAGGAAATGTATAGGAACGAAATAGTGAACGACATTGATGGTGTGAAGATAGATTTCCCGAAAAAGTGGGTTCACCTGCGCAAGAGCAACACCGAACCCATCATCCGTGTTTACAGCGAAGCCTCCACCATGGAAGAGGCAGACGCTTTGGGCAAGGAAATCATGCAGGTGGTTTATTCCATGCAATAGGAGACAACATTGCAAAAAACAGATTGCAGAAGCCCCATGGGGCCATGAAGATTTTCATGGCCCCATGGGGTTTCTGTTTCTCACAACAACCGCCATACCCCACCTTTTTCACATCACGGTTTCAAGAACACGCCACCCCTCCCAGCCACTTGCATTTTAACATTCCGTCCTAAGAATTTTAACACGGGAAACGGCCGTATTTTGAAAAAACTTTTCCATTTGCACAAATACTCAACTTTATACGATTTCCATAAATTCCTGATGGAAAACACTTTACAAAAAACCTTCATTTTTCGTTTTTCAACGCATCATCCACTGCCTTTCATCCGCCGATCCTTTGCGCACCAATGGCCGACAGTCTGGACTACAGCCGCCCAACAATTGTACTCCGTTGGATAATCTTTTGCCATCCAAGACACCATTCCTCGAAAAGGGGACGAAAATTCTTACGACTGCAAAAAATGCGATTATCGCCAACGGACAATCCTTTGCTTTTCTATTTTGAACGGAAATCCTGCAGAAAATTCGGCTGAAAATTTAACGCAATTAACCTTTGTTGAATTTTCGCGAATTCAACAAGCAAGTGCCAACATGCCCAAAACCAATCCATCCTCATGTATATTTTGCCGTTGCCGTGTCAAAAAAACAACAGAAATAGATTGTCGCAAAAAATAATTCCGTAACTTTGTCCTCGTTAATCAGGTCAAGAGCCGACAATGCCGCCTTGCACGATAAAGCCACAAAACCACAGTGTTTTCTGCCAATGGCTTCCAATGGCCGATCCCGATGGTCTGCCGAACCTGTATGAAACAAGTCAAACCCACGATTCAATTTTCCAAAAGACAAAAAATAAAAAGAAGATGATTACACAGAAAAAGAAAACGAATTTGTTTGCGGCAGCCCTCATTTCGGGCTTCTTCCCTCTACTTCCCTTCTCCCCCGTTTCCGCACAAAGCTACGGAATCACAGTGGCAGGCATTGAAGTAAATGCAGAAAATGCTGCAGACGTGACCAAAGAAGGGGGAAGAGTGGCATATGACCATGCCACACGAACACTGACACTCGACAATGCCGTGATTGAATATGGCATGCCCAAATTGCTCGATATTGGCGTGGCGAAAGACACGCTCACCATCGCTTTGAAAGGCAACAACACGCTGACGGGCGAGGGATTCGTGGTTTTCTCGGACACCCACCTGCGCTTTACCGGACAAGGAAGCCTGACCATCGAAAACGGATCGATAGCCGTCACGATGGCGCATTATAAAAACCTCATCATCGACGGTGGTTGCACAATCAACTGCCAAGGACGTCTCTACGGACTGACCACATGGGAAGGGGGCGGGGAACTCACTGTCAACGCATCGACACTGAAAGCTGAAGGCCCTGGCTACGGCTCGCTGTGCGACTTCGGGCAAATCATGCTCGAAGGCTGCCGCATTCAGGAACCCGAAGGGGCGGTCATCGCACAGAAGGGATATACAGACGGAACGGCTGTAGAACTAGTGGCACTGGACGGAGGCGTGTGCAAACAGCCGGTGGTCATCGCGCCCGGCAACACCAGCGTTCCGACACTTCAGGCACCAGCCGCCACGGTGGAAGGCCACAAGGGCTTTGCACGCATTCTTCTTCCACATACCGCCAGCACACCCGTGCGCTGCAACGTGTTCGCGGCATCGGGCCTACCGGTTGCCACGACATCGCTTTCAAACGCATCAACCGACATTCGCCTACAGCCAGGCCTCTATATGGTATGCATAGAAGGAGAGACAACCAAAATCGTTGTAGAATAGAACACCGGACAGCAATACCACTGCCCTCCGAACCCCACACGGCGGCCGACAATGGCAACATGCGGAACTTATTCCAGCCCCACATCAAATAAACCACCATTTTGTTGGAGCATTAAAAATTATTATGTAACTTTGCAGCAACTTATTAATACACAACTATTATTTTCATATTATGAAGATATCACACATTGAACATTTAGGAATTGCAGTCCAGAGCATCGAGGAATCTCTGCCCTACTTCGAGGAAGTATTAGGACTGAAGTGTTATGCCGTAGAAACGGTTGAAGACCAAAAAGTGAAAACGGCATTCTTGAAATGCGGTGAGACCAAACTGGAACTGCTTGAACCGACATCGCCTGAGAGCACCATTCAAAAATGGCTTGACAAAGGAAACAAAGGCGTTCACCACGTGGCTTTCTGCATAGAAGACGGAGTGGCCAGCGCTTTGGCAGAATGCGACGGAAAAGGCATCCGCCTCATCGACCAGGCACCGCGCAAGGGAGCAGAACAGCTCAACATCGCATTCCTGCACCCGAAATCTACCTGCGGAATCCTGACAGAACTTTGTGAACACTAAATTCTTATCAATCAGAAATCTTCGGAAGAGCCTGAAAATGCGAATTGTTCAGGAAAAAACGACAGAAATAACACAATAATAAAATGAGCAAACAATTAGAAAAAATCAAGAATCTGATCGCAAAACGCGAGCAGGCTCGTCTTGGTGGTGGCGAAAAAGCCATCGAAAAGCAGCACGCACGTGGTAAGTACACAGCCCGTGAACGCATCGATATGCTGCTGGACGAAGGTAGTTTCGAAGAAGTTGACATGTTCAAGCTGCACCGTTGCACCAACTTCGGAATGGAGAAGAAGCAATACCTCGGAGACGGTGTGGTTGCCGGCTCCGGAACCATAGACGGTCGTCTGGTATACGTATTTGCACAGGATTTCACCGTGAACGGAGGTTCTTTGTCGGAAACCATGGCAGAGAAAATCTGCAAGGTGATGGATCTGGGCATGAAGATGGGTGCTCCCGTTATCGGTATCAACGACTCGGGCGGAGCACGTATCCAGGAAGGCATCAACGCCTTGGGCGGATATGCAGAAATCTTCGAGCGCAACATTCTTGCATCTGGTGTCATTCCTCAAATCTCGGGAATCTTCGGCCCGTGTGCCGGCGGTGCGGTTTACTCTCCGGCCCTCACCGACTTCACCCTGATGATGGAAAACACATCCTACATGTTCCTCACCGGCCCGAAGGTGGTAAAGACCGTTACTGGTGAAGACATTGACCAGGAACACTTGGGCGGAGCAAGCGTTCACGCCACAAAGAGCGGCGTAACCCACTTCACAGCATCTACCGAGGAAGAGGCCATCGAGATGATCAAAACCCTCATCAGCTATATTCCTTCCAACAACATGGAAAAGGCGCCCCGCAAGGAATGCCTCGACCCCATCAACCGCATGGAAGATTCGCTCAACGAAATTCTGCCGGACGACCCCAACAAGGCATACGACATGTACAAGGTAATCGGTGCCGTGGTGGACAACGGGGAATTCTTTGAAGTGCAGCCTAAGTTTGCCAAAAACATCATCGTCGGTTTCGCTCGCTTCAACGGACAGAGCGTTGGTATCGTTGCCAACCAGCCCGCTTGCTATGCAGGTGTGCTCGACGTGAACGCAAGCCGCAAGGGCGCCCGTTTCGTTCGTTTCTGCGATGCCTTCAACATTCCTATCGTTTCGTTGGTGGACGTACCAGGATTCTTGCCCGGAACAGGCCAGGAATACAACGCTGTCATCCTGCACGGAGCACAGCTGCTTTACGCTTACGGCGAAGCAACAGTGCCCAAGGTCACCATCACGCTGCGCAAGAGCTACGGTGGAAGCCACATCGTGATGGGCTGCAAGCAGCTCCGCACCGACGTGAACTACGCTTGGCCCAATGCCGAGATTGCAGTGATGGGCGCTTCGGGTGCCGTTGCCGTGCTCTATGCAAAAGAAGCCAAAGCCAAGAAGGATGCAGGCGAAGACGTTAAATCATACATCGCAGAGAAGGAGGAAGAATACTCTGAACTCTTTGCAAACCCGTACCAAGCAGCAAAATACGGCTACATCGACGACGTGATTGAACCGCGAAACACACGTTTCCGCATTTGCAGAGCACTGGCACAACTGGAGACAAAACGTCAGAACTTACCAGATAAAAAGCACGGTAATATACCGATGTAAACAAGAGGGAAAGGAAAGGGTCCGGTCAGGCACGCATCTGAAGAAGACAGCAGCACGGCTCTTTCCTCGTCTTTCCTTTCACAATAAAATCAATAAAAATGGGAGTAGCTAACAAAGATGTGTACGCTGCAATAGTGCTGGCTCTGCACGAGTTTCAGGGCAATAACGTACACGATAAGGAAACTGGCATCATCACTATCCAGGACCGTCACACAGACTGGTCGTCACGTATATTGACGATGACAAAACACCCTTAAATTTTATATTCATTACGTATGAAAGAATACAAGTATATTATCAACGGAACAAAATATGAAGTCGCTATTGGCGACATCGTTGAGAACAATGTGAAAGTGACTGTGAACGGTGAAGAGTATGAAGTGGAAATGGAAAAACAGCCAGAACCCGAGAAAAAGAAGGTTGTGGTGAATCCGGCTGCAGCTCAAACTACTGAAACAACAGAAACATCCAGTGCAGCAGTCAATACAGACCATGCCATCAAAGCTCCACTGCCAGGCGTCATTACCGAGGTGAAGGTTGCCGTAGGCGACGAAGTGAAAGCAGGAGATACGGTAGTGGTACTCGAAGCCATGAAGATGGCCAACAACCTCGATGCGGAAAAGAGTGGAAAGGTGACAGCCATCCTGGTAAAAGTTGGCGACAGCGTGATGGAAGACACACCACTTGTCGTGGTGGAATGATACAGGAAAGCCGCTCGAAAATCGAGCGGCTTTTTTAATGGCCAATTCACAACCTGTTTACCCAAACAAGCAATAATTGTCTTTAAATTATGCCAATTAACCGCAACAAACGCTTATTTAAAATCAAATCATTAAAGAATTTCACTTTTATTTTGTAACTTTGCAAATCAAAATATTATCATCATGGATGCAAAGAAGATATTGTTCATCAATCAAGAAATCACACCGTACTTACCTGAAAGCGAGTTGTCCAATCTCGGGCGACAGCTGCCACAAACCATCCAGGAAAAAGGATACGAAATAAGAACCTTCATGCCGAAATGGGGTACGATCAACGAACGCCGGGGACAATTGCATGAAGTGATACGGCTTTCGCGCATGATGCTCATTATCGACGAAACAGACCATCCATTGATCATCAAGGTTGCCTCAATCCCACAAACCCGCATTCAAGTATATTTCATCGACAATGAAGACTACTTCAGCAAACGACAGATGGAAGCAGACGAATCGGGAGAAGAATATCCCGACAACGGCGAAAGAGCCATCTTCTTTGCCAGAGGCGTGCTGGAGACGGTGAAAAAACTGAGATGGACACCCGACATCATTCAATGCCAAGGCTGGATGAGCGCCGTTATTCCATTGTATATCAAGACAGCCTACCACGACGAGCCATCATTTGCCAATACAAAGGTGGTGACCTCTTTGTTCAGCAAAATGCTCAAGAATGACTTGGGGGAAAACTTCAAGAGATGTGTAGAATACCGTGATGCAAAGGCCGCTCTCCTCGAAAAATACAGTGACAGATTCGACTTCGTGGAACTGGGCAAAATGGCGATTGACTATTCCGACGGCATCGTAGAGGCCGGAACAGAAGTCAACAAAGAATTGGTGCAGTATGCGGCAGCCAAGGGACTGCCCCTCTTGAACTATCCGGGAGAAAATGGATTTGGAGACGCATACGACAAGTTCTACCAACAAATTCTCGGCAACAAAGAATAATAAACGTTTGATACAAATCATTCATTCTTAATTTCGTCTTTTAAGTAGATTCAATGAAAACAAGAGCATTCATGGGCATAGCATTGCTGGCACTTGCAATGACAGCCTGCGACGACACTACCGACACTATCGGTTCATCGCTTACCGACAATGTAGACCAACTGAAAATATCCACCGACACTTTTAAAGTGGAATCACGTTCCATCATTGCCGATTCGGTTTACTCTCGCAGCCACATAGGATATTTGGGCAAAGTAAAAGACCCGGAAACAGGAGCGCACGTCACAGGCCATTTCATGGCTCAGTTCCATACTCTCGAAAACTACCGCATGCCCGAAAAAGACTCTATCGTCAGCAAAGAGAACGGTGAGGTTATTGCAGACTCGTGCGAAATACGTCTCATCTACAAGACTTTTTTCGGCGATTCGCTTTCAACCATGAAAATGACAGTTCACGAAATGGGCAGACCCATGGAAGAAAATGAAACCTACTACTCTAATTTTGACCCTATCGCAAAAGGCTATATGAGAGAAGGAGGCATCAGAAAAAACAAAGTTTACACGCTTGAAAACCAAAATGAGGCATCGGCGGCAAATACCAAAAGCATCCGCATCACCTTGAACGAGCCTTATACGGACAAGAACGGAAAGACGTACAAAAACTACGGAACCTACATCATGCACAAGTATTATGAGAATCCGGCCAATTTCAAGAATTCCTACAACTTCATTCACAATGTTTGCCCAGGTTTCTATTTTGAGACAAAAGACGGTATCGGCTCAATGGCATACATTCACGTCAGCCAGTTGAATGTTTATTTCCGCTATACATTAAAAGATTCGGTATATGTCGGTACTACATCGCTTTCCGGCACGGAAGAGGTACTTCAAACCACACGAATCAGCAATGAAAAGGACTTGATACAAGACCTGGCCAACGACAATACTTGCACATACGTGAAAAGTCCGGCCGGAATTTTTACCGAACTTACACTGCCTGTGGACGAAATAACAAAGAATCACGAGAAAGATACGCTGAATACGGTCAAAATATCACTGACACGCATCAACAATTCCGTACAATCCGATTACGGACTGGACACGCCTCTCCACCTCTTGATGATTCCCAAAGACAGTCTCTACTCATTCTTTGAAGGTGGGCATCTACCCGACAACAAGATTTATTACGTGCAGGAACGCGACCATACCACCGTCAACAACAAAGTTTCGTACAAGAACACTTACACATTCAACAACATTTCCGCTCTCATCAGTTATATGACAGAACAGAAAAAGAAAGGCGATGACAACTTTACCTCCACACATCCCAATTGGAACAAAGTGGTAATTGTGCCCGTACAAATGTCATTCTCTGTAGCCGACAATGTACAAATCATTACAAAAGTTGCGAACGACATGTCGTTGACAAGCACGAAACTCGTTGGAGGGGCCAACAACCCCAACGGCGATATAAAGGTAAATGTCATCTACAGCAAATTCAACGACAGGTAATGGCAGACAATTTTCTTGAGAAGCATCGGGAAGAGTACGAAGCGAAAAAGGCTTTGTGGATGAAAAAGAAACGCCATTTGCCGCAATCGACAAGAAACATAGAAAAGCCGGAAGATGAAGCTCTCTAAGCAAATGCTTGGAGAGTCTTCTGCATAGAAAAAAACAATCGCAGGCTTACCACCTTCTCAACAAAACCTCCAAGAGCATGTTGCAAACAGCGGGAGGCATCCATTCAAAACATCTGGAAAACCATACAACATTATTTATATGAGTTTTTTAAAGGCACTATTCGGCAGCAAGGAAGAGAATCCTGAAAAAAAGGAGAAAGAAGAAGCGGCCAAAAAGTTCAACATTCTGAAATACGACGGGGTAAAGGCATTGGGCATGGGACAGTTTGAATACGCCATCCGATGCTTTGAAGCCGCCTTGGGCATCCAAGAAGATCTCGAAATACGCGACTACCTGTCACGAGCATTGATGAACAGCAATGAATTGGAGGGGGCTTTCCAGCAACTGCAGAAGTTGGCTGATGTGCAACCCGACAATCAAGACATTCTCATACGAATGGCCCATGTCGCCTACATGCAGGAAGATTACAGTACGATGGCTGAGACTTGCCGGAAGGTTATCGACCTCAATCATGAAGCGCAAACCGACAACCAACAAGGAAACGGCTCTCTCCCACTCTCCTGTTATCTTTATGCGAAAGCATTTCTGGGAATGGATGAAACAGTAAAAGCTATCGACATGCTTACGCAAGCCATCGAAAAAGATGAGACATACGGTGATGCCTATTTGTTGCGGGGAGAGACTTTGCTTGCCCTAGACGACATTGAAAGAGCGGAAAAAGATGCCGAATGGCTCATGGAGCACACTACCGACAATGAAGATGTACTGATGCTGAAAGCACGCATTGAGAATGCAAAAGACAATGATAGAGAAGCTTTGATTTTATTGGATGAGGTGATAGACTTGAATCCATTCAACACAAACGCCTTGCAACAGCGTTCGGAAATAAAAGAGAAAAACGGTGACATTACTGGCGCTGAAAACGACAGGCAAAGGATTCAGGAAATCAATCCCGCAACAGAAAGCGAAGATTTGGAAAAGAAAATGAACGATGTCTATAAAAGTGCCAATCCCCTTGCATAAAACGAAAAGGAACACCGAAAGTTATGGAATTGGAGTTAGAGCACATCAAACTGCCGAGCAATAAAAAAAGGCCATTTGTCATTGCAGGCCCCTGTTCTGCCGAAACAGAAGAACAAGTCATGACAACAGCCAGACTCTTGGCCAAAAAAGGATGTCGCATCTTTCGTGCAGGTGTATGGAAACCCCGCACAAAACCTGGTGGATTCGAGGGCAATGGCGCATCTGCCCTGCCCTGGCTCAAACGTGTAAAAGAAGAAACCGGGATGCTCGTTACCACAGAAGTGGCAACCCCCCAACATATTGAACTATGTTTAAATCACGGCATTGACATGCTTTGGATAGGTGCACGAACCAGTGCCAACCCATTTGCCATACAGGCCATTGCCGATATACTGAAAGGTATTGACATTCCTGTACTCATCAAAAATCCCATCAACCCTGACATAGAATTGTGGATTGGTGCCCTGGAACGACTCAATGGAGCCGGCATCAAGAAACTCGGTGCCATTCATCGAGGCTTTTCCAGTTATGGCAAACAGGTGTACCGCAACCTGCCTATGTGGCAAATCCCGATAGAATTGCGACGCAGAATACCAGAACTTCCCATTATCTGCGACCCCAGTCACATAGGAGGCGACCGCAACCTGATTTCCCCTCTATCTCAGCAAGCCATGGATCTGGGATTCGACGGACTGATTATTGAAAGCCACTGCACACCCGACAAAGCATGGAGCGACGCCCAACAGCAAGTCACACCCGATGCACTGGATGAAATCATCAGCGGCCTTGTCATACGCGACAAGAATATTGCATCAGAAGATATCTTCCAGTTGAGAAACCAAATCGATGAATTGGACGATGAATTGATGGAGTTGCTTTCAAAGCGCATGCGCGTTTGCAGGGAAATTGGGCAATACAAAAAAGAGCACAACATGACCGTTCTTCAACCCATCCGCTACACGGAAATCCTTGACAAGCGTGGCATACAAGGTTCGCAATGCGGCATGGACAGCACTTTCGTAAAACGAGTTTTCGAGGCAGTGCACCAGGAGTCTGTACGCCAGCAGATGGAAATCATCCATCAATAAACCCCAGCCATCACAAATCCGATTCCCTGTTTCAAAATTCCATTTGCGAACCACCCCAATCTGGTTCACCTCCCCCCACAAATCCATTTGCAAACCCTCACAAATTCTATTCGTAATCGTCAATCACATTATTGATAAAGTCCATCATCGGCTTTCCTACCTGAAATATCTCGGCCATTTCATCCAGCCAATTTTCCTTCTCGAAAAATCTATCCGGCACGGAAGTCCAGCAGCAATAGTTCTTCATTCTCAGATAATGGACGTACTCACTGTCACGGGGAAATCCACTTGGAGCCGTTTTCAGATGCTCCAATCCAAAACCTTTTTCACCATCCCAATTGCCTTGACCCACCCTGCCAAACAATTCCAAGAACCGCTCATTTTCAACCACCCGCTTCCATTCCTCCACATTCGACAAGATTTCGTTGCGACAGGAGGTCAACACATGCGTAGGCAACCAATAGTTGCCGCACGCCAAAAGACAATGGTCGGGTTCCAAGTGGATGTAGTATCCCCCATGAAGTGCCTTCTTTCCATGCGCTGCCATATATGCTCCCAAATGTGTTTTGTAAGGCGACTTGTCGGGAGAAAAACGGGTGTCCCGATAAAAACGATAAGTGACATCCTTCACCCTGAGATGCGAAATGCTGTTGTCAAACTCGGCAATTCTTCGGAGGGCACATTCTATTCCCTCTTCAAAATCCCTGCGAACTGCATCATATTCAGCCTTGTGCTCTTGAAACCAAACACGAGTGTTGTTCACCTTTATGTCCTTTAAAAATTGTATTGTCCTCTTGATTTTCATCTTTTTCATTTATTTTAGGGGCATCCACTCATACCCGAACCATTTTTCCACAACCTGTCTTTTTGGGTGAAAGCCCTTCATTTATTCCACCTTCAGACATCTTTCAATGCTTTCAACCACACATCTGCCGCCACAATAAGAATCCTTTTATACGCTTTCGGCCACGCATCTGTCGTCATTCCAGCTTCGACCCTTCGAACACCTTGGGACAGAACCCTTCAAACGGGCACTTCTCGCACCGGGCTCTCCTGCTTTGACAAATGTACCTTCCATGCAGCAGCAACCAATGGTGCGCATCCGCCCGGTCCGCCTCTGAGATGTTTTTGCGCAATTCCACCTCCACTTTCAAGGGTGTATCCGCCTTTTTCGTGACCAATCCCAGCCTGCGACTCACCCTAAACACGTGGGTATCGACAGCAATGGCCGCATGTCCGAAGCCAACCGCCTGTATCACATTCGCCGTCTTCCGTCCCACTCCGGGAAGCGACATCAATTCTTTCATAGAGTCGGGCACATCTCCGTTGAAGTTCCGCACCAGCATCCGAGACATTTCCACCAGATGCTTTGCCTTTGAATTTGGGTAGCTCACGCTCTTCACATATTCAAAAACCTCACTCACCTCCGCTTCCGCCATCCGCTTTGCGTCAGGAAAATGGCGGAATAGTTCAGGTGTAACCTGATTGATTCTCTTGTCCGTACATTGGGCACTCAGCAACGTGGCCACCAACAGTTGGAATACACTGCCAAATTCGAGTTCGGTGCTCACATGGGGCATCTGTCCGCGGAAATAATTCAACACATATTCGTAACGTTCCTTTCGAGTCATTTTCTTCTCATTCTTTCATTTCGTCCGTATCAGCCAGCAAGGTGGCGGCAGATTTCAATTGCGCTACTTCCCCATACCAAATAAGGTGTAATGATTCCCTCATTACACCTTTCTTTATAAATACCGGCGAATCATTATTTCTTCTTGTCGTCTTTTGCCGCTGCAGAACCTGCATTGCTCTTATACAGCTTGTTCAATCCCGCAATCACCTCGTCCGTGATGTCATACGCCTTGTCGGCATACAAGATGTTGTCGCCCGCCTTCGAGATAATCAACGCATACTTTTTGTTCTTGTTATAACTTGCCAGGAAATGCTGGATACTGTCGCGCAGAGCCGTATTGAACTTGTCGGTTTCCGCCTGGAACTCCGCCCCCAGCCGCTGCTGCAGATTCTGCAAATCCATCTGCTGCTTCTGGAGTCCCGCATTGATGGCTTCAGCCTGCTGTTGCGTATATTTGTTGTTTTGCACATCCTGCTGGAATTTTACGGCAGCAGCCTGCAAACTCTGTCCTTTCTGTCCGATGGTGTTCTGGATATTCTGGCTCTTCTTCTGCAATATCTGGGAATACTCCTTGCAGAACTTATACTGCGACATGATAGAATCTACTTCCACGTATGCAATTTTCATCTCGGTAGCAGACGCCTCGGATGTCTGAGACTTTTCGTCCATTTTCGGAGCCTGTTTGTTACATGATGCCATAACGCACACAGCAGCCATGGCAACGAATAATGTCTTCTTCATATTATTTGTTTTTCTTAAGTTTCAACGCTTTCTCTTTGGCCTCTCTGTCCTGTTCCATCACACAATGGATTCCCATCTTCCTCAAACCCGGATTGTCATGGATATGCTGCGAAGAAAACCTGCCGTTTTCCTTTAAAATCAACTTTATGCATAATAATACTATACTTATAGCAATTATTAACATGCTTATGACGAGAGTTTCTATCATTTTTTGTAATTTTGCGCTGCAAAGTTAATTAAATATTGCGATAATACTAATAAAAAATACATTAATTATGAATAAAAGTGATTTAAAACCAGCATGCGTCTTTGAACATTTTGCGAAGATCAACCAAATTCCCCGTCCCAGCAAGCGCGAGGAAAAAATGATTGCCTATCTGAAAGAATTCGGTGAAAGCCGCGGGCTTGAAACGATTGTCGATGCCACAGGAAACGTATTGATTCGCAAAGGCGCCACTTCTGGATATGAAAACAAGGATACCGTGATTCTGCAAAGCCACATGGACATGGTTTGCGAGAAACTCGTTGACATAGAATTTGATTTCGACAACGACCCCATCCAGACCTATGTAGATGGTGAATGGCTGTGCGCAAAGGGCACCACCTTAGGTGCCGACGATGGCATCGGCTGTGCCATTGAATTGGCCATCCTCGATTCCAACGACCTGGAGCACGGCCCCATCGAATGCGTATTTACGCGCGATGAAGAAACGGGGCTTACCGGTGCAGAAGGCATGGAACCCGGATTCATGACAGGCAACATGCTCATCAATCTCGACTCAGAAGATGAAGGCCAGATTTTCATTTCATGCGCTGGCGGCAGAACCACCTTCGCGAAGTTTGCTTTCAACCGTGAGAAAGCTCCTGCCGACCACTTCTTCATGAGCGCATCCATCAAGGGTTTGGTGGGTGGTCACTCTGGCGATGACATCAACAAGAAGCGCGCCAATGCCATCAAGATTCTCGCACGCTTCCTCTACATCGTTCAGGAAAAATTCGGAGTGCGCTTGGCCAAGTTCAATGCAGGCAAACTGCACAACGCCATTCCTCGCGACGGTAAAGTCGTGTTCGCCGTTCCTGCCCAGGCAAAAGAAGAAGTGCGCGCAGCATGGAACGTGTTCACCACCAACATTGAAGAGGAATTCCACGTTACGGAACATTCCATGCAGTTTGCCATGGAAAGCGCAGACGCAGAGCCTGTAATTCCCGTAGAGAAGAGCACCAAAATCATTCAGGCACTACAGGCCATCGACAACGGCATCTTTGCCATGTGCCAAGACGAGGCATTGGCATGGATGGTGGAAACTTCCAGCAACGTGGCCAGCGTAGAAACAACCGACAATGCCATTTCTGTCGTAGCATCACAGCGCAGCAACGTGATGAGCGCACTCGACAACCAGGCATTCACCATCAAGGCACTCTTCCAGTTGGCCGGTGCAGAAGTAACCCAGGGCGATGGCTATCCCGCATGGAAAATGAACCCGGACAGCAAACTGACAGCCCTCGCCGTTGAAACCTACAGAAAACTGTTCAACAAAGAGCCGAAAGTGCTCGGCATACACGCAGGACTCGAATGCGGACTGTTCTCCGAAAAGTACCCCAACCTCGACATGGTGTCCTTCGGCCCCACGCTGCGTGGTGTTCACTCTCCCGATGAGCGTCTGCACATCCCTACCGTAGAAATGGTATGGAATCACCTGTTGGAAATCTTGAAGAACGTTCCCGTTAAGGAATAGTTTTCGCATATACCAGATGAGTTGCCTTTCCTCCATGCCCCCACGGACACAGGATGAAATGCAACTCATTTTTCTATAACCAAGCATTGGCAGTCCCCTCTCCACACCCCAAACAAAATTATGAAAAAACTGATTCTGTCCGCAATTTCCATCATTCTGCTCGTTTCTTGTGGCAAGCAGCACAAGGCCACCTCCACCGTCAAAGACTTTCTCGACAAAAATCTGGTCAACACCGACTATTCTACCGACCTCATGAAATTGGACTCCACACACCTTTTAACGGAACTGTCCATCAAGAAAATGCGTGCAACTGCCCAAAACGACAAAAAATTCAAAGGCAACATCCCATACGGAAAGAACACGTCCGATGTATATATCTACACCCGAATGAAACTGGTTCAAGACAACGATACGACCATCCGGACATTCTATCTCGACCACAACATGACTCAAGTCGTGGCCTTTAAAGAAAACTAAGCAACATTTCTGATATTTTTTGAGAGGTTGTATATGCGGGGTTCCCCATTGGCACGGATTTTGTATATAGCAGGACAGATATTACCAATAAATTAGAAAATCATGCAGAAAGGAAACATTGGGGTTACAACAGAAAACATATTCCCCGTCATCAAAAAGTTCTTGTATTCCGACCATGAGATTTTTCTCCGCGAAATGGTCTCCAACGCTGTCGATGCCACACAGAAAATCAAGACGCTCGCAGACCGCGGCGACTTCAAAGGCGAGCTGGGAGAACTGAAAGTGTGTGTGAAGCTGGATGCCGAAAAAGGAACGCTTACCATCAGCGACAACGGCATTGGCATGACCGAAGCAGAGATCGACAAGTACATCAACCAAATCGCCTTCTCGGGAGTAAACGACTTCTTGGACAAATACAAAGACAATGCCAACGCCATTATCGGCCACTTTGGCTTGGGCTTCTATTCCTCTTTCATGGTGAGCAAAAAGGTGGAAATCATCACAAGAAGCTACCAAGAGGGTGCAAAGGCCGTGAAATGGAGCTGCGACGGAAGTCCCGAGTTCTCTATCGAAGATGCCGAAAAGGAAGACCGCGGTTCGGACATTGTTCTCTACATCGACGACGACTGCAAGGAATTTCTTGAGAAACACAAGATAGAATCATTGCTCAACAAATATTGCAAGTTCTTGCCCGTACCCGTGGTGTTCGGCAAAAAGACCGACTGGAAAGACGGCAAACAGGTGGATACAGACGAGGACAACGTGATCAACAACGAGAAGCCGCTGTGGACCCAAACACCCAGCACCCTGAAAGACGAAGACTACAAGCGTTTCTACCGGACACTCTATCCCATGCAGGACGAACCACTCTTCTGGATTCACCTCAATGTTGACTATCCTTTCAACCTCACGGGCATTCTCTACTTCCCGCGCCTGAAGAGCAACATCGACATGCAGCGCAACAAAATCCAACTCTACTGCAACCAGGTTTTCGTAACCGACCAGGTGGAAGGCATCGTTCCAGAGTTTCTCACGCTGCTGCACGGTGTCATCGATTCGCCAGACATCCCGCTGAACGTGAGCCGCAGTTACCTTCAGAGCGACCGCGACGTGAAGAAGATTTCAACCTACATCACCAAGAAAGTTTCCGACCGGTTGAGCAGCATTTTCAAGGAGAACCGCAAGGACTACGAGGACAAATGGGACGACTTGAAGGTGTTCATCCACTACGGAATGTTGTCGCAAGAAGATTTCTACGACCGTGCAAAGGATTTCTGCCTGCTGAAAGACATGGATGGAAAATACTTCACTTTCGATGAATACAAGACGCTCATCAAGGATAACCAAACCGACAAGGACGGCCATCTGGTGTATCTCTACGCCAACAACAAAGAAGAACAATACAGCTACATTGAGGCTGCCAAGGCCAAAGGCTACAGCGTTTTGTTGATGGACGGACAACTGGACACGCCCGTTGTGTCGATGCTCGAACAGAAATTGGAAAAGTCTCGCTTCACGCGTGTCGATGCCGACATCATCGACCGGCTCATCAATACGGACGACATGAAGACGGATGAACTTGAGAAAGACCTGAGTGACAATTTGTCAGAGGCATTCCGTTCACAGATTCCCGCCATCGAGAAAGCGGAATTCATGGTAGAGGTAAAACCAATGGGCGAAGGCTTCCAACCCGTTGTCATCACGCAGAGCGAGTATATGCGCCGCATGAAGGACATCAGCCGTTTCCAGCCGGGAATGAATTTCTATGCCCAGATGCCCGACACTTTCAACTTTGTACTCAACAGCGACCATCCGCTCATCAAGCGAGTGCTCGAAAACGAAACAGAAAACTGCGACAGCGCACTGGGTCCTGTCAATAGCGAAATAAAAGGGCTTGAGGCCCGTCTGGCCGCTCTGCGCCAAAGTCAGAAAGACAAGAAACCGGAAGAATTGACACAAGAAGAAAAGGACGATGTCAACAACACCGAAAAGTCTGTCAACGAACAGCGCAACAAGAAAAAGCAAATCATCGCCGACTATGCCAAAGGCAACCCCGTGATCCACCAGCTCATTGACTTGGCTCTCTTGCAAAACGGCATGCTGAAGGGTGCGGCACTCGATGCTTTCCTGAAACGAAGCGTGGACCTGATTCAATAAGACAGGCTGACACACGGTCTTTGCACCGCACGCCCGGTGCAAGAGCAGAAACTTTTTGAAAAGAAATCTACCCAAGGGAGTTGTCTCAGACCGATGGCAACTCCCTTTTTTCGTATGCCGTTGAAAATGCAATGTTCTGTTGGTTCAAACCGTGGCATTTAAGAAAACTTTACTTTTTTTTGCGTCCTCAGAACCGTCTGAAAATCAGCAAGGAGGACAACAGCCTGAGAAATGCAAAAAACAGCACACGCCTATCACACTGACCACCAAGCACATAAAAACAAACCCACTGTTTCCGACATACCAAAATGCCATGAGAACGCCATGATTTTCCCCATTTCCTCCCTCAAGAAACTATCGCTTCAAATAAAAGAAGAATATTTTTCCATCACCATACAGACAATGCCTTGGACGGCAACGGATGATTATTTGGCGTACAACAGATTATCCCCCGTTTTTCAAAATACCATCCCTTGCCACACAAACAATCATCCACTGGGCAGCAACGGAACATCAAAAGGCATATTGAGCCGTTTTTTTCCTGCGGGCACCTGTCATTCCCCTGACATTCGGCGACAGAAAAAACAGATGCGGCAGAAAAATCTTTCTTCCCAAGAAGGTATTTTCTCTATTTCAACAGAAAACTCTGCAAAAACAAGTGCCATAAAAAAACCGCCTTGAGGATCAAGGCGGCAAATGTCTAACAAATTATATAATCCACAAATGTGCTCCTCTCAAGCAATCCTGAAAGATTACGTTTGCAAAAGTAAAGGAAAATCCCTTTATTTGCAATCCTTATTTATATGGATTATTGCCAAACACTGGCAGTTTTGCTTCTGTTCTACTCGTTGAACGCACCACAATAAGGGCAAATTCCTTTATCCTGCAGGGGCTTTCCGCAATTTCCGCACGAATATTTACAATAGGACTTTCGACGGTAGATGCTGACAGCATAATAAAAATAGAGAACCAGCAGGACGTAGCCCACATAATACAAAGTGGTCAATCCGAAAACAATGTAGTTGACCGCGCAGACAGAAACAAGCCCACAAAGGTAGAGCATGGCTTCACCCATGGGCAAATGGCGTCTCACCACATCGATGCACGCCAGCGAGACAATGAGGATTGCCCACACCAGAATGAGGAAAACGGTGAGAATGGGAGGAACGTTGAACGGATTGAGTGTAGGATGGTAATAGAAGTGTCTCCACATTTCGGGCGCAAACACCTGTATCGTGGCATAAAGAGTGGAAGAGGTGGCCACGAGCAACGCCAACAGAGTGGGATAAACGCTGCCAATGTCGTTGAAGTGCACAATCTTGGCATTGCGCTGATAGAACATGCGCATGAAATAAGTGACGGAAATCAAGCATATCACCACAAGGAAGATGAGCAGATGGACATCCGAGAAGACGGATATAAACTGCGAGATGGGGTCGTCGGGCACAACTTTCGACAACAGTTCCGATTCGTGAACCCAGCCAAACGAGAACTGGTCGCGCGCCAACTGCACCCAAACGCTGTCCACGCTGTCATCGGGCACGATGCGGAAATCTGCCACCACCAAATGCTCATGCTTTCTCACCACAAAAGTATCGGGAGACATCCATCCTTCCATGGCATCTAACAAGTGCCTCGACAGAACCATCGAGTCGGTTTTCACCACGAAGTTGTAATTCGTGGTGTAATGGTGCTGGCTGAAAAAAGACAGTGCTTTTTGCTGACGGGCATAAGCTGCCGAATCGAACATTTCCCGATTGTTAGTCACCAACGCATCGTGTTCTTTATACTTGTTGCCGTAGCATCCTGTCAAGCATAAAAGGACAATGCACAGACCAGCAAGCACAAACGGGCATTTTCTACTGATTTCCATATACGTTCATTTGACATTCGTTGCATTTAAATTCCAGCCGGAAATGCCTGCCGTCGGGCAAAGACAGAAAGAGCGGTTCGCACCATTGAGGTTGCCTACCTCCCTTTTTCGTGCAATAGCCCAGACTGTATTTGATGCAATGGCGACACTGCATGATCAGCGGTTCATCGGCATCTCGTGCAGATGCGGCCGACATAAGTTCAAAAGCATCGGCCGCCCTTTCCATTCCTTTCTCTCTATAGAAACGCTCTGCAAGGCGGTTGGATATGTTGTAGAGGTAGGGAAACTTGCGATACTCCTCGCCAATTTCCACCACTTTGTACAAAGAAGCAGTTTCGGTGGTTTTCAGTGCGTTTTCCATTTCTTTTTCCAAAGCCTTCTCATGGTCGGCCACTCGGCAACGGGAGAGTTTTTCAACCAACTGCCGCCGCATGTCGGCCAGCAGGCTTGATGGGACGAAACAGCGGAAATTCTCTGGAACGGTGTGTACCGCCTGACAGTAATAAGGTGTTCCTCCCAACTTGGAAAGTTGCCTTTCAATGTTTTCGCGCTGCGACTTCATGGCTGTTTGTTTCTCTGCTTCCATGTGAACGGAAATATGGCCGGCTCTCAATTCAAATCCGCTCTCCGTCTCGACAAGCGTCAGTTCCAGTGCCATTTTTCGCTCGGCAGTCTGCTTTTTCATCAACCGTTCAAACTCCTGGTCGTTGTTTCGGTACAGAGCTGTTCCAGAACAAAGTCCCTTGGGCATCGCCAACGGGAACAGCCGGTTGCCTTCGGCCCTGTTTACACGGAAGCCCTCCAACTCGCGGCGGTCATTGATGAAACACAATCCATCGCCGTTGGCGAAACTTGCCGTGCCTGCCACATTGAACGAATGAGTCCTGATTTCCTTCACTTTCCCTACAAATTCGCCCATCACTTTGGGCGTGTCTGGCGAAAAAATGTGCGGTTGCCTGCCATTGAGGAAATAGGAGGTGTAACCGCGATGGAACGTTTTTTCCAGATTAGGGGTAAAGAGACAGTTTGATTGGCCTGATGAGGCACGGCGGTAACGTTGGGAATTTTTCTTGACAATCTCGTCCAGCCGTTTGCTGTAGGCCGCCGTCACGTTCTTCACATACGCCAGGTCTTTGAGCCTGCCCTCTATCTTGAACGAGGTGGCCCCCGCCGCCATCATCTTCTCCAGCGAATCTATTTGGCACATGTCTTTCAATGACAACAAATGGCGCGATTTCTCAATCACGTGGCCATCGGCATCTTTCAGATCGAAACTCAACCGACAAAACTGGGCACATTCCCCCCTGTTGGCACTCCGTTTGAAACAATGCTGCGAAGCATAGCACACGCCCGAGTAACTGACACACAGGGCTCCGTGCACGAAAACTTCGAGTTCTGCACCTGGAACGGCCTTGTGGATGGCGGCGATTTCTTCCACCGACAGTTCACGGGCCAGCACCACCCGCTTGAAACCCATAGAATGCAGCCAGTCCACCTTTTCGGCCGTGCGGTTGTCCGTCTGCGTGCTTGCATGGAAAACCATTGGCGGCACTCGTCCCTCCTCGGCCAGTTTCATAATGGCCATGTCCTGCACCAAAACGGCATCCACGTGTATCTCGCGCAGCTTTTTCAACAGTTCCGCGGTTTTTTCCACTTCCTCGTCATAGACGATGGTGTTCACCGTTACATACACTCTCGCTCCAAACAGATGGGCATAGTTGCAAAGCATGGCAATATCCTCTATCGGATTGCCGGCAGCCGCCCTTGCGCCAAAACTTTCCGCGCCAATGTAAACGGCATCGGCTCCATGGTCAATGGCGGCCATGCCATATTCGGCATTCTTGGCCGGAGCCAGCAATTCTATGGTCTGCAACGGCTTCATTCTCCTGATGCTTTGATTGATGGTTTCCGCGGTTTTCATTCAACGGATGTTATAAAAAATATTTCTGTCCTCGCTTTCATCACGTTGCAAAAATACTACTTTTTCCGGACAAAGCCAAACGGCAGGCAACAACAGTTGGGCATATAGCAAAAAAAGTCGCACCGGATTGCTCCGATGCGACTTTTGGTAGTGGATAGGGGAATCGAACCCCTATGCCAAGATTGAGAATCTTGTATCCTAACCGTTAGATGAATCCACCCTGTGAACTTTCTTTTTCTACACCTCAGCGGAAGCTGGGGGATTCGAACCCCCGGTACGAGAACTCGTACGGCAGTTTAGCAAACTGCTGGTTTCAGCCACTCACCCAAACTTCCTTCCGGGATGCCGAAACATTTTCGGAGTTTTGCTTTTCGTTGCCATCAGCAAGGCTTGCACCTTTCTCAAACAACTCATAGACCGTTTTCCTCAAATGCGAGTGCAAAGATAGGCTATTCTTTTTAATCTTCCAAATATTTTTTTATTTTTTTTCATTGGCCTGAAGTAAAAGGTTCTCTCGGACAGATTTCGGGAGAAATTCGCTGCACCTTATGCTTTTTTTATGTAAAGGGAACGCAATATCTCAAATATTTTATGTATGTTTGCATCAAATTTAAGAAAGGCATAACAGATACTATGAAAGAAATGCAACAACGGACAGGGCATATCCTCCTGATATATACAGGCGGCACCATCGGGATGGGCCGCAGTTTGAAGACCGGTGCGCTCGAACCACTTGACTTTAAACAGTTGGCATCGCAAATGCCGGAATTTAAATGGATAGAAACCCATGTTGATGTCTATCAGTTCACCCCTCCCATCGACTCTTCAGACATGTCGCCACAACTGTGGTCGCAACTGGTTCAAATCATCAGCGAACGGTATGAAAAATACGACGGCTTTGTCATCCTGCACGGAACAGACACGATGGCATACACGGCCTCTGCCCTATCTTTCATGTTTGAAAACCTGACGAAACCCATTATCCTTACAGGTTCGCAACTGCCCATCGGACAGTTGCGAACAGACGGCAAGGAAAATCTGGTGACAAGCATAGAAATTGCCGCCGCCCACTACGAAGACGGAACACCCATCGTGCCTGAAGTGTGCATCTATTTCAGCGGACGACTGCTTCGGGGCAACCGTTCCACCAAGATGAATGCCGACGGGTTCAATGCTTTCGACTCGTTCAACTACCCTCATCTGGCAGATGCGGGCATTTCCATCATCTACCACGACGAGTACATTTTAAAGCCCGATTACAGCCGTCCGATGACACCCCATCCTGTCAACGATCCCAACGTGGCCGTGTTTACCCTATTTCCCGGCATCCAAGACAACGTTGTGCGCCACATGCTGGACGTACCGGAACTGAGGGGAATCGTGATGCGTGCATACGGAAGCGGCAATGCGCCACAGCAACCGTGGCTGCTGCAAATGCTGGAAGCAGCTGCCGCCAAAGGCGTGAACATCGTCAACATCAGCCAGTGCGCAGCTGGAACAGTGGAAATGGCAAGATACGACACAGGCTACCAACTCAAGAATGCAGGAGTAATCAGCGGGCACGACTGTACGGTAGAATGCGCCATTACCAAACTGATGTTCCTGCAAGGACATTTCACCGACAACCAGATGGTGAGAAAATACATGAACACAAATATGCGGGGAG
Source organism: Prevotella sp. (assembly GCA_022773395.1). Taxonomy (GTDB): domain Bacteria; phylum Bacteroidota; class Bacteroidia; order Bacteroidales; family Bacteroidaceae; genus Prevotella. The sequence continues at coordinate 7,536 of JALFBL010000073.1, read as the reverse complement.
AAGTGACTCTGAAATAAGGCGAAACAAGCCAAGTGGCCTACCACTATATATTAAAATTTTATCAAGCAATTCATTATGAAAGATTTAAAAGGAACAAAGACAGAAAAGAATTTGCAGGACGCATTCGCAGGAGAGTCCATGGCTCGCAACAAGTACACTTACTATGCTTCAAGGGCCAAGAAAGACGGGTATGTGCAAATTGCCGCCTTGTTTGAAGAGACGGCAGCCAACGAAAAAGAGCACGCAAAAATGTGGTACAAGCTGTTGAACGGTGGCTCAATTGGCAACACAGCGCACAATCTGGAAGATGCGGCCAATGGAGAGAACTACGAATGGACCGACATGTACAAACGCATGGCAGAAGAGGCAAGAGCGGAAGGATTCGACATGATTGCAGAGAAATTCGAAGCTGTTGCCGAGATTGAAAAGCATCATGAAGAGCGTTACCGCAAGTTGCTGCAAAACGTCAACGACAAAAAAGTGTTCACAAAAGACGGAGATGCCATTTGGCAATGTGCCAACTGCGGCCACATTGTCATTGGCAAGGAAGCGCCTCTCATGTGCCCAGTTTGCAACCATCCCCAAGCTTATTTCCAAGTGGAAGCACGCAACTATTGATTTTCCCTTGGCCGTGCCCCGGAAAAAAGCCGACCAGAAAACAGCCAAACATACAACTATGGAAAAGAGGCTTGTCATCACGACAAGCCTCTTACATACTTACTAAAACTAAATTAACCACTAAAAAAACTAATCTTATTAATGTCTTTATCGGCTGCAAAGGTACAACAATTATTTGAAAAACCACAAAAACCCTCTTTTTTATTTATCGCCCATATCCAAATGAATTGCAAAACAATCATGCAAATTCTCTCTGTTTGCCAATGTAAGAAAAGGACACGGAAAAATTGGAAAAGATTGTTTTTCAATAAAAAAACAAGGAGGCCTTGATAAAGAAAACGCCCCCATTGCATTTCTCAGTTCTTTCAAAAACAAACAACGGCCACAACCGAGCAAATTCGATTGAGACCGTTGCCGTAAATTCGTTCAACTCCACTCGTGCCTTTAGAATGGGAGATCATCGGCAGCATCTCCACCCTCCTGCGAATCGGCAGGAGGGAAAGGAGCCGCCTTCAACGGGTCTGGTGCAGGCTGTGCTCCGGTTGCGAAACTTCCACCACCAGGAGGAGGCGGGAAAGCACCTGGCATCGGGGCAGACTGCACGCCCATGGCAGCCGCCTGGGCAGCCGCCGGATCAACGCGCTCCACACGCCATGCGGTGATGTTGTTGAACCAACGTCCATTGTATTCATGTGCATCTATATCAAAACTCACGCGAAGCTCTTCACCACTTTGAATGTTGAATTGGGCCAGGCGGTCGGCACCAAATACCCCGAACACACATTTCCGAGGATACTGGTCGTGCGTTTCTATTACAAATTCCTGCGACTTCCACGCATTGCCGGTACGTTGCGAAACACCGCCACGTTCCGGTAGTACGGCGATAATTCTTCCTTCTATTTCCATTGTATATTGAATGATTGTATATTTTTCTTTTTTTTACCAATTCATTGCCCTTTTCAAACCTGTTTCAAGAGAATGACTGCAAGAATGGTTTCAGTTTGCGAAATTAATAAAATACTTCTGAAAAGAGAACATTTTGCATGTTTTTTTTGTGTTACTAACCGCTTTTTTGTATTTTTGTAGCCAAATAGATAATCCATAAAAGATAATAACTAAAAACAAGATACTGATGAGATTTACATTATCAAGCTCGGTTCTGAATGGCCGATTGTCAACGCTTTCCAGAGTGATTAACAACAAAAATGCACTGCCCATCTTGGATTGCTTCCTTTTCGAGGTTTCCGGCAATACGTTGACCATCACCGCATCAGACAGTGAAAACGTGATGAAATCAACCATTCTGCTGGACGAATGCAGCGGTGACGGGAAATTTGCCGTCAACAACCGTACCATTCTGGACGCCGTCAAGGAATTGCCCGAACAACCCCTTGTCATGGACGTTGACACCACATCGTTCGCCATCAAGGTGATTTACCAGAACGGCCTTTATAACTTCACGGGGCAAAATGCCGAAGAATACCCTACGGTGCTTGCCATGCCGGAAGGAGCCACAGAACTCAAGATGACATCAGACACACTTGCCAACAACATTACCCGCTCTATTTTCGCAACGGCAGCCGAAGAATTGCGACCGGTAATGAACGGCATTTATTTCGACTTGACCAACGAGGCACTCTCCATCGTGGCAAGCGACGGGCACAAATTGGTGCGCAACAAGAACTTTGGCATCAAGAGCAACAGTCCTACCTCATTTATCCTGCCCAAAAAACCGGCAGCACTTTTGAAGAACGTGCTGGTAAAAGACGACAGCGAGATTACCATACGCTTTGACGAGCGCAACGCCGACATCACTTTCGGCGATTCTGTCTTGCAGTGCCGCCTCATAGAAGGCCGCTATCCCAACTACAACAGTGTGATTCCACAGGACAACCCCAACAAACTGACTATCGACCGGAAGATTCTCATCGGTGCATTGCGCCGTGTGCTGCCCTTTGCCAGCGAAAGCAGCCAGTTGGTGAGATTGCATATGGAACCGGGCAAACTGGAAATCTCTTCCGAGGATATCGACTTCGCAACAAGCGCAAAAGAAGAGGTGGTGTGCGACTATGCAGGAAACCCCATGAACATAGGTTTCAAGGGTTCCTCACTCAATGAGATTCTGAACAATTTGACAAGCGACGAGGTAGAACTGCAATTGGCCGACCCCAGTCGGCCCTGCCTGATTGTGCCTGCAACACAGCCCGAGAATGAAGATATACTGATGCTCATCATGCCGATGCTGCTGAACGATTAGTATGCACCGAAAGAATTATTGAAAATGAAATTGAACCTAACAAAGCCCCTCGTTGTTTTCGACTTGGAAACAACGGGGCTTGATCTTGTCAAGGACAGGATCATTCAAATATCCTACATAAAGGCGTCGCCCGACGGCAAGGAAGACCGTGTCAACCTGTATGTAAACCCGGGGCAGCCCATTCCTCAGGAAGTGGTGGCCATCACGGGCATCACTGATGAAGACGTGAAAGGACAGCCCACATTCAAGGAACTGGCGGCCCAGTTGGCAGACGCTTTCCGCGGATGCGACTTTGCCGGATTCAACAGCAACCATTTTGACATCCCCATGCTCGCGGAAGAGTTTTTGCGCGCAGGCATTGACTTCGATTTTTCAAAATGCCGCCTCATTGACGCACAGACCATCTTCCACAAGATGGAAAAAAGAAATTTGGCGGCAGCCTACAAATTCTACTGCGGAAGAAAAATGGAAGACGATTTCACGGCACACAAGGCCGACCAAGATACGGAAGCAACCTACCGCGTATTGCAGGCAGAGTTGGACATGTACAATCCAGACACACAGGAGGACGAAGAACGTTGGCTGAAAAACGACATGGACACGCTGGCCGAGATGTCGAAACAGAACGACAATGTGGACTTTGCCGGCCGTATTGTGTGGCGAGACATGACTGATGCCCAAGGGAAGGTGCTGATGGATGCCAACGGGAAACCACGGAAATACGAGGTGTTCAACTTCGGGAAATACAAAGGATGGGGAGTAGCAGACGTGCTGCATCGAGATCCAGGCTACTTTAGCTGGATGCTGGGAAACGATTTCACCTACAACACCAAACAAGTGCTTACACGAATACGCTTGCGTGAGTTCAACAACAAATAGGGAAAGAAAGGAAAGAGGAATATGCTGAAACGTGTCTTGACAACGATTGTTCTGTCGTGTGCATTGTGCGGAATGGCCAAGGCGCAGGAATTGCTGGCCAAAGTGAACATTAACCACAACCAGATACAAGGTACGGATGCAAGCGTGTTCGAGAACCTGCAAAAGACATTGGAGCAGTTTATCAATGACAGGCAATGGACTCGTTTGCAATTTCAGAAAAACGAGCGCATTCCTTGCAGTTTCAACATCACGGTGGCAAAATACGACCCGGGGGAGAACATGTTCACTTGCTCGGCACTGATTCAGGCAAACCGCCCTGTATATAATTCCTCTTACACAACCACCTTATATAATAATAAGGACGCTGACTTCAATTTCACCTTTTCGCAGTTCGAACAGTTGAATTTCAATGAGGAACAGATAGACAACCAGCTGACGGCTTTGATAGCCTACTATGCCTACCTGCTGATTGGCATCAATCTCGATTCTTTTTCTCCCATGGGCGGAGAAGATGTCTTGCAACGCTGCCTGAGCCTGACCAACAATGCACAGAATCTCAATTTTACGGGATGGAAGTCGTTCGACAACAGCAGAAACCGGTTTGCCATCATCAACGACTATATGGAAGGAGCTATGAAACCGTTCCGACAACTACAGTATGACTATTACCGTACAGGATTCGACGAAATGGCAAACAATGCGGAGCGCGGACGGACAAATATCTCCACCGCCCTTGAGAACGATTTACAAAAATGCCACCAGGACCGACCACTGAGCCTGCTGCCGCAGATTTGGACTGACTACAAGAAAGAGGAACTGGCCAATATATATAAAGGCAAAGGTACACAAAAGGAAAAAGAAAAAGTATATGACATTTTGTTTTCCATCAATGCATCGCAGAACAACTATTGGGAAAGCATAAAGGAATAACAACAGCAACGATTGCATACAAACACTCTCGATGAAATGCTAAAGCAACTATACATCAAGAATTTCACACTGATCGACGCGCTCAACATACAGTTTGGCTCTGGTTTCTCTGTCATAACAGGCGAAACGGGCGCGGGAAAGAGTATCATATTAGGAGCTATTGCCCTGCTGACCGGTCAACGCGCCGATTCAAGAAGCATTAAAAGCGGTGCGGAAAAATGCATAATCGAAGCGCATTTCGACTTGAGCAAATACCAAATGCAGGACTTTTTCCAAGAGAACGGCGTCGACTATGATGCCAACGACTGCATTGTAAGAAGGGAGTTGACAGCAGCCGGGAAAAGCAGGGCATTCATCAATGACACACCGGTGCAGCTGGCACAAATGCGATCATTGGGACAGCAATTGGTGGACATCCACTCCCAACATAAGAATTTGCTGCTGCAAGAAGAGGATTTCCAACTGAACGTGGTAGATACGATTGCAGAAAACCATGAGCTTTTAGAAAAATACCGCAACGGTTTCAAGGCGTATAAAGAGGCAGAGAAAGTTGTGTCACAACTACAGGAAGCCATTGAAAAGGCAAAAGAAAATGAGGATTTTCTACGCTTCCAGCTGAAAGAACTGACAGACGCTGCACTTGAGCCGGAAATGGATGTAGCATTGGAACAGGAACGTGAGACACTCAGCCATGTGGAAGACATCAAAAGCGGACTTTTCATCGCCGACAACATTCTGACCGGCGAGCAAGCCGGAGTAATAGAACGTTTGAAAGAAGCATCGCGTGCCCTGGACAACATTACAGACGTTTATCCAGAAATAAAAGAGGTGGCCGAAAGGACAGAGAGCTGCTATATAGAATTGAAAGACTTGTCGCGAGAAATCGGCAGCAGTGTGGAAAACATTGATTTCGATCCTCAACGATTTGAGCACATCAACCATACGCTCGACCTCATCTACGCTTTGGAAAAGAAGCACCATGCAGACAGCGTGGACGAACTGATAAGAATCAGGGAAGAAATAGCCAGCCAACTCGATCACATCAACAACAGTGATGAAGAACTGAAAGAATTGAACGAAAAGCGAGATGAACAAATGAAAGTATGTGAGAATCTCGCCCGGAAACTCACCGTCCAACGTCAAAAAGCCGCAGCCATAATAGAAAAAGAAATGATGCAGAGGCTCGCACAATTGGGCATTCCTCATGCGCGTTTCGGAATTTCCATGGAAAAGAAAGCATTGTCCATCAACGGAACCGACAAGATAGGCTTTTTGTTCAGTGCCAATACCAATACCCCAATGCAACCTGCAAGCGAAGTGGCTTCGGGCGGTGAAATAGCCCGTGTAATGCTGTCGCTCAAAGCGATGATCAGCACAGCCGTGAAACTGCCTACCATCATTTTTGACGAGATTGATACGGGAGTGAGTGGAAAGATTGCCGAGTGCATGGCAATGATCATGCAGGAAATGGGCAATGCCGAACGGCAGGTGATAAGCATTACCCACCTGCCGCAAATCGCCGCCAAAGGCGCAAGACACTACAAGGTATTCAAGGAGGAGACACCACAAGGTGCAACATCCAGAATGCAGATACTCGACGGAGAGGAACGTGTACGGGAAATCGCACAGATGCTGAGCGGAAGTGACATTACTCCAGCAGCCGTCAGCAATGCCCGTGAACTTTTGAAAAGACAATAAGCAAATGAAAAAGACAAGAACGATACTTGCAACCCTACTGATAGCGGTATGTGGAATGACCAATGCACAACCTGCAAGCGTAAAGAATGTGGCAAAGAGTGTGTTCACCCTCACCACATTCAGAGCAGACGGCTCCTTGCTGGCTTCGTCGCACGGAGTTTTTGTAGGACAAGACGGTGAAGCCATCAGCGACTTGAAATCATTTATCGGTGCAGCATCAGCCGTCGTTATCGACCATAAGGGCAACAAAATGAACGTGGCACGCATGATGGGCATCAACGACATCTACAATGTGGCCAAATTCCGTGTTGATGGCAAGCCAACGCCTGCTCCCATCGCCGCAGCAGCAGGAGCAAGAGGCGACAAGTCCTGGCTTGTGGGATACGGCTTGAAAAATCCTGCCATAGAGGAGACTTCCATCAAGAAAGTGGAATCATTCATGAACCAATACGCTTACTACATCTTTGGAATGAATGCTCCCGACAATGCCATTTCATGTCCATTTGTCAATGCATCAGGAGAAATACTGGGACTAATGCAAATCAGTACGACCACCTTCGATACCCATGCCACAGACGCAAGGTATATCAACAGCCTCCAACTCACGGCATTGTCCTACTCGGACGCAAACCTCCGCCAAATTGGAATCCCCATGAGCATGCCAACCAACCAGGAACAAGCACAATTAGCCTTGGTAATGGCAGGACAAAGCGGTGATTCGTTGAAATATGTGGCTGCCATTGACGACTTTCTGAAAATGTTCCCCACGGTCATTGACGGCTATGATGCGAAAGCCAGACAAGAACTGAACCGTAACTTGTTCGACCAAGCCGCCAACACCATGGAAGAAGGCATCAAGAAGGTTGCAAAAAAAGATGAAGCACATTATAATTACAGTAAAGTGATTTACGACAAGGAAATTTGTCGCAGTCAGGTTCCATACGACAAATGGAGCCTTGACAAAGCAATGGAAGAAGCCCAAAAAGCCTACGAAGCAGGCGAAGTTCCTGTTGGAGCAGTGGTAGTTTGTCGCGACAAAATCATTGCGCGTGCCCACAATCTGACGGAAAAACTCTGCGACGTAACAGCACATGCAGAGATGCAAGTCCTCACAATGGCTGCCAACGAACTTGGAGGTAAGTACCTGCAGGATT
>JALFBL010000071.1 GCA_022773395.1 Prevotella sp. | reverse complement strand
ATGCGCCCGCTTCCTGTTTGGGCGGCAACACCGGTGCTCATGAGCAGCAGTGTTGAAAAAAGAAATAGTAATTTCTGCTTCATTGGTTATGTTTGTATGAATGTTCTTCATTATGTATTGCTTTATCTCCCATCGGTCACCGGACCGCGAAGGCCACTAAAAGCTATATTTTGCCTTTGCCCATATTTCCGAATTGTTTTTGTACCTGCCGAATATTCCCTCATTGCCCCCAAACCAATCATAGCCTGCCGAGAGTTGGATATGGTCGTTCAGCGCATAAGAGGAGGCAAAGCGGCTGAACCATCCCTTGTGGTTGAGGTCGAAATAGGTAAAGTTGGAGAGTTGCCATATGCTGTCCAACAGCTTTTTCGACACATTGAGCGTGAGGAGCGACTGGTGGCGAGGTTGTGCTATCTGGTCTGCATATCGCAGGATACTTTCCGAAGAAAACTGCACCATTACCGTCCATTCATGGGGCGCATACCAGTCCACGCCCACGAGATAATTCACGGTATTGAACCCTTTCTGCTCCATAGTTCCCGCCTCGGGTTTGTAGCTGAAATGCTTGTCCACGTTGAACGCCACTTCGCCGCGCAGGACAAACTGCCCCAACGGCTTGGATATATCTCCTCCGAAGAATCCCATGCGGTAATATCGTGGAGATACGGCCATGTGGGTACCTGAAGACCGGTAGGTAATCACAGGCATCTTGTTCCACGTATGCAAGGCAGCAATGGAAAAATCCACTCCCGGCAAGGTAAAGCAAAGTTTTCCTCCATATTCCATGTTGGAAAAACGGAACTTTGGGTGGCTTCCGTCCTCGTGCCAGACAAGGGGCTGAACGGTGTTTTTAGGCAGCACGCTCCATGGATTTCCGGCATCGGTCGGCAACTTATACCCCTCGAAGGTCGGTACGGCAAGCAGCTCTAACTTCATCTTCTCATTAAAGACAAAGAAGCGCAGGGCATTGACCGGCATACGGATGTCATCGTAGTCCTGTGCCAGGAACTCCGTCATATCCATCGGAGAAACCAAGTCGGTGATGCGCACGCCGTCTGCCACACCCCAAATGACCAGTTGCCGACCGAGGCGAAAGCCCCAGTACTCCTCTCTGTGGTCGAGATATGCCTCCCGCAGTTCAAACCCCGTGCGTTCCTTCAGCAAGGCATTGTGGGTGGCATTGAACGAGACAAAGAGCGTCGAACTGCCAAAACTTTTCCCTATTTCACCCCTTACCCGGGTGCGTGAAGACATAAAGTCATTCGGCTTCTCGGAGCGGACGGCATGATAGGTATCCACAAAGCCTTTGAGTTGCCATGGCGAATCTCCTTGCTCTTGCCCCCAAGCGACGTGTATGGGCAAGAGCAGGAAAAACAGCAACGAGAACTTTGCAGGACGATTACTTATGTTTGTCATCAGAAGCGGCCTTTCTCCAAAGTGGTAACATTGAATTTCGAGTCTTCCATGGGGAGATTGTATTTTGGATTCTTAATTTCAAGAATCGTCTGATGCCCCGTCTGCACGTTGGTCATATGCAGTTTTCGGGCAACCCAGAATCCTGCTACTTTGGCAATGTCGGATAATTCGAGACGACGGTGCAGTTTCCCCATCTTGTCATAGTATTCCACCTTGACGGCTATCAGACAGTCTTGGCGTATGAACGCTATTTTCCTGGAATAAATCTCGCGCTTGTCCTTGGGTACGGATTCAAGTTTCCAACACTTGTGTCCACCTATATTCTCTGTACCCAGCAGTTTGTGCGTATCCTCATCTACACTGCGACTGCCCATATCGTCATAGGTAAAGTCACTGCCCATAAAGTAATCCTGCTTGGCAGACGAGCCGCTGATACGTCGGGTTTTCTTCATAGCGGGCAGATAGAGCCATTTGTCATCGTCTTTGCCGGGATTGTCGTAATCCCACGTGAGAAAGCCCGTACCCTTTACATCGCCGGGATATTGGAAGAACATCATGCTCTTGCGGTCTTTCTTTCCTTTGCCCACATCGATGGAATAAGAAATCAGTTTACGCTCGCGCACTGCTCCGCGCTTGTTAATCAGTTTCATCACCAATTCAGACTGACGGGTATCGCCATCGGGGCGGTCTTTTACTTTCTGGGCAATGTCTCTGCCTGTCTGTGCCATTGCTGTGGCTGTGAATGCGATAGCCATTGCTACCATTGAGAATGTTTTCTTCATTGTCTTATCATTATTTTGATTGTTTTCTATCATTTGTCAGTTACCAAAAGGCCATAGACTTAAAACTCCAGTTCCAACCCGACCATTAATTCCTCGGGTGCAAAGCGAAGTCCGAAACCTTTGGTTCCCATTTTGGGCTCTTCGCCCATAAAGTAGTCGTTTCTATAGCCGACAAAGCCCATGCGCAAGCAGAGGCAAAGCCCCTCGGTAAGATCAACGCAGGCTCCGGGACGTATTCCTATTTCGAATCCGTTGATATGCTTTGTGGTGCCCCCCTCCTTCTCTTTGGAAAAGTTGAAGCCTCCCCCGGCATCCAAATAAAGATTGAACGGACTTCTATGGAAATAATAGTAGCGGACAAAAGGCGAAACTTTGAAAGCGTTGCCTATGGTCTTAGTTTCTCCTTCCTTTCTGTGTTCGTATTCATAGCCAAGGAGCAGACCGACTCCCCAATTGTCATTAAAGAGATAGCCGACTTCTGGACAAAGGTCTAATGTCAGGGTCTTGTCTTTATTGTCAGACCAAAAAGACACAGCCCCTCCTGCAAAGAACCGTCCTTCGTGCTCATGGTCTTTGTCTGATTCCAACTTGTGATGTGGAAATACGTTTTGGGCAAATCCACTACTTGTTGTCATGCACGCCAGAAAGGCGACAAACAGTGATTTTATTAATTTCTTCATTATGATTGATGTTTTATTGTTTTTATCCTATTGACTTTTCGAGCATCTTCCGGTAGGTCGCCGATTGCCTTTGCAACTCTGCGTCGGTGCCCATAGCCTCAATCTTACCTTGATTGAGCAGCACGATTTTATCGGCTCCGCGAATGGTACGCATCCGGTGGGCGATAACAATGACAGTCTTGTCCTTAATCAGTTCCGACAACGCCTCCTGTATCAGGCTTTCGTTTTCCACGTCAAGCGAGGCAGTGGCTTCGTCCATCAGGATAATGGGAGCATCTTTCAGGATGGCCCTTGCGATGGAGATGCGCTGACGCTCGCCACCGGAAAGCCGCTCGCCGTTTTCGCCGATGACTGTATCTATACCTTCGGGCATACGGTCGACAAACTCATCGCAGCGGGCTATTTGGGCGACACGGGTCACTTCCTCGTCCGTAGCTCCTTTTTTGCCGATACGGATATTATCTTTTATGCTGGCGTTGAACAGCACCACATCCTGAAAGACAATGGCATAGTTTTTCAGCAGCGTTTCAGGGTCTATCTGACTGATGTCCTCGCCACCGAGCAGGATTTTCCCCTGCCGTATGTCCCAAAAACGGGCAGCCAGCTTGGTGAGCGTGGTCTTGCCACTTCCCGAAGGTCCAATCAAAGCTGTAACTTCGCCTTGCTTGGCGGTGAAGCTCACGCCGTTGATGACAGTATAATCCTCGTAGCCGAACACGACGTCTTTGAAATCGATGCTGTAATCTTTGGGGTTCATTTCCTGTTTGCCTTCCTGAACGGGCATGGTTTTAATCTCTTTGATACGTGCCACCACGCCGTCGAGCGCCACGATCATCGCCATAAAGGAGAGGATGCCCTCGATAGGCAGGTAGATGCTTGCCGTGAGGATGAGATAGGCAATGTAGACAAGGATGTTGATTTGTCCGTCAATCAGCATGTTGGCACCGACAATCGCCACTGTGACAATGCCGAGCTTCATCAGCATACCACCCAGAGCGACGGCTATACCCGAAGAAAGTTCGGCTTTTACCTTGGTTCGGGTGCCATCGTCTACCTTGTTATTAAATTCGTCTAACAACCGTTCTTCCAAATTATAGGATTTGATTTCTTGTATTTGGTCAATCTTCTCCTGTAAATCGTCAAACACTTTGCGACCGGTTTTCACGAGTACGTCCACTGCTTTCCGTTGTTTCTTCTTGGAAAGGAAAAAGAGCAGCAACGAGACGGGCACGACCCACAATGCCGCCAATCCAAGTTGCCAATTGTAGATGAGTATCATTATGGAAATGATAATCGTGGAAATGACAGTGGAGTAGATATGCGGCACAGAGTGCGAAAATATCTGTTCGTAAAGTTGCAAGTCACTCATCATAGTGGCAGAGAGGTCGGACACATCGCGTTTGCCAAAATAAGAGAGTGGAAGTTTCTTCAGACGGTTGGCTATATCAATGCGAGAGTTGGCACTCTCGTTATAAACATTGTCGTAAAGGCGTACATAATCCCACCTCGCCACGAAAAACATCACCAACAACATCACTACGATGATGACAATATAGTTTACAAGGGTTATTTCTACCGATGCGGGAATGCCCTCCAAACCGCCCAGATACTGGAACAGAAACATAAATCCGACGATGGGCGGAAACATTTTGGTCAGATTCAGGATGGTATGCGAGAAGATAGATTTTTTCAGGTTCTTCGCTCCCTGATCCGACATGGCGTATCTTTGTTTAAAAAATTTATTCATTTTTGCCTCCTATTTTCCAGTTGGCGGCTTTTTGGTATTCGTCCCACTGTTTTTTGTAGGTACCGCCTTGGGTTAATAATTCATTATGTGTACCGCTTTCTACTATTTTGCCGTTCTCCATCACAAGGATTCTATCGGCATTAACCACCGTGGAGAGCCTATGGGCAATCATCAGCGTGGTTTTGTCCTTTGACAGTTCCTTGAACGAAGCCTGAATGATATGCTCGTTTTCGGGGTCGGCGAAAGCGGTTGCCTCGTCGAGGATGACAAAGTCGGCGTTCTTCAGGAAAGCCCTCGCAATGGAAAGTCGTTGTGCTTCACCGCCGGAGAAATAGGTCCCTTTGGTACCGTAAACCGTATCCAATCCCTTTTCTAAGTTATCGACAATCTCTTTGGCTCCAGCCCCGACGAGGGCTTGTTCTATCTCCTCATTGCCGGCATTGGGGTTACCCAACAACAGGTTCTCACGCAGGCTCATCTTGAAGAGCTTGGACTTTTGGAACACAAAAGCAATCTTTCGCATCAATGCCGACTTTTCGTATTCCTTGATGTTGGCACCTCCGACTAAAATTTCGCCTTCATCGGCATCGTAGAAACGGGCAGCCAGACGAGCTACGGTAGTTTTCCCACCTCCTGAAGCACCGACCAAGGCAACGGTTTCTCCTTTGTTCACCTTGAACGATACGTTGTCCAGCACTTTTTCTTTTCCATACGCAAACGAAACGTTCCTGAACTCCAAGCCCTCTCCAATCATTGTTTTTTCGCCATAAGTGAAGTCGTCATAATCCAAAGCTGCGTCGATCTTATCTAATGCCAGCTCAGCAAAGTAGGTGAAGTTTTGAATAGTCGCACTACGATACATAAAGATGCCGAAGACGGGACCTATCAATAGATAGATAACGGAATTACCCAGTATCTGACGCACATCGCCACCAGAAGTAATCATCATAATGGCAACGGGTACCAGAAAGAATGCCGTGGAGCTTGAGATTGCCTCGTATAGCGACATTTTATTTTTGAATCCCATACTCCACCGCACTACGAAATCTTTCATCTTTACAATGAGCGAATAGAAGCGGGCAAAGCTCTCCACGCTTTGGGCAAAGGTCTTCACTACCGGTATGCCGCGCACATACTCCACTGATTCGGCGGAAAGATTGGCGAGCCCTTCGTAGTATTCTTCCCGCATCTTCATATTCTTTTTGGTGGTCATAGTAGCCATAATCAATATGCTTATAACCATCGGAATTAGGCTTGCCAACCCTAACCGCCAGTCGAAAAGGAAGAAGAAGATTAATAGCACGATGGGCGAAACAATCGTCATTGCAAAATCCGGCAACTGATGCGCCAGCATACTGTGGGTCTCTCCGGCACCATCAATAATGGTCTTGCGCAGGTTACCGCTTTCGCGGTTGGCAAAAAAGCCCAAAGACTTTGCCATCATCTTCTTCACGCTAAGTTTGATGATGTTTGCCTCTACCTCAAAAGCGAATATGTGAGACACCAGTAGCGCAAAGAAATAGAGCAACATCCCTGTTGCGGCAAAACTCGCAGCCAGAATTGCATAATGCTGTATGGAAACCTCATCGACATCGTTACTCAAGATAATTTCGCTGACAATCTTATGGATATAGACCATAGGCATCAGCACCAAAATACCCGAAAGGGCCGAAAAAAACATCGCCAGTGAAAGCATATAGCCTTTTCTGCCCGCATATGGCAGCAACCGCTTCAGAACGGGTGCTTTCTCCTGTTTTTTTGTAATATTCATTTTGTATTCAATTATGTTTGATTATTCAACCTTCATTTGTATTTGTTTCCTTGCCGAACAGCCGGAACTTCCGGAACAATATGGGAGTGACGCAAAGATCGGCAAGCAGTGCCGATACAATACCTGCTACGGAGAGTATGCCCATGTGTATGAAGGAAATACATTCGGAAGTGGTATAAACAGCGAAGTTGGCACAAATCACCACACTCGTCAGCACGATGGGTGTTCCGATGGTACGGAACGAGCGGAGGATAGCCTCTTGGTAATTGCCTCGGCGGTCGAATTCCAGATGTCCGTGGTTGATGAAATGAATGGTGTCATCTACTGCCAATCCGAGAATCATCGGCATGATAGTGGCGGTCATCATATCCAACGGATAGCCCATCCATCCCATTAGTCCGCCTACCACCAAGGCAGGGGTAAGATTGGGAATCAGACCGATAAGTCCGATGCGCACGCTGCCGAAGACAAACATCATTAGGATGCCGATAATCAGGAGGGAGATGGCGAAAGAGACCATCTGCCCGCGAGCCACATACTGCATCATCACCGTAAACTGAGGAATGCTGCCTACGGTCGTGACCGAGGCTTGAGGAAATAGTTTGGTGGCATAAGCGACAATATCGTTCAATTCCCGTTCCGTTTCCCCGGAATCGTATGAATTCATCTCGACCATCAGACGAAGGCGCCGATAGTCGTAATCCATCCAATACTCTGCCTCACTGCCGCCTGCATTTTCATAAAGGAGCAGCAACTGCGCCACCTCATCGGGATTATGAGGGATTGTATAGTAGGAAGCATCACCGTCATGCAGGGTTTGGTTCAGATCTTTGAGGATGTTCAATACTGTAGTGGTACGTTTGGTCAATTTATAGTCATCGGCCCGTTGAGCCAAAGAGTCCAGCCGCATAAGCATTTCGGGAGATTTCGCCAATCCGTTCTTGGGCAGTTCTATCATTACATCGTATGTATAGACAGATCCGAGTTCGCTTTCGCCCACCTCCAACATATTATTTACATAGGGAATCTTCCGTCCCATGGTACGCTCTACGTCAAAGGCGGTCTCTATCTTGGAGAATTGATAGACAAGCACAACGGAGATTGCGCCGGTAAGCCATAGAATCAAAGTGCTATGTTTAAGTACACCTTTACCCATCTTCTCCAATTTCCGGTCCAGCCACCGTCCTCCCGTTTTCTGCACCTTGGGATGTGGCTTTCCGTCCTTGCCGAAACTAAGGAGTACAGGCATCAGTGTAATGGAGATAAAGAACGCCAGCATCACACACGAAGAAGTGGCTATCCCGACAAAACGCATGGGCTGCATCGGGATGGCAAGGAATGAAAGCAGGGCAGCAAAAGTGGTAAGTGCGCTGAACAGCACCGGCCATCCCATTTCCTTTACGGTTTCCTCCACGGCCTGTCTCCGCTTTCCATGTATAAGAAATTGACGTTTGAAGTAAGAATATACGTGAATGTTATATGCAATGGAAACGGCAAAGGTCAGCAGCATGGGAATCATCACCATACCGCTATCTATCGTCATACCTACATAGCCTAACATACCATACACGATGACTATGGAGCCTACGGCAGTGACAATCGGCACGACCACTCCCCTGAAAGAGCGCGTCACCAGTAGCAGGATAAGTATGGAGATGAGTGTGGCTATCCCCATTACGCGAGGCATTTCTTTTCCCAACCATACCGTTTTCATGGCTGTGACATAGGGCAGTCCCGTGCCTTTGGGATGGAGTTTTTTGTATTTGTCCTTGGTAATGATATGCTCCAGTTCGTTACCCGTCAGCATCTCGGGAGCAATGGCATTCTTTCCCTTGTTCCAGACCGAATCCTCAGGAAAAGTACGCAACTTGAGTATAATCCACGAGAGCGTCCCGTCTTTGGAAACAAGCCGTTCGGCAACATGCGGTTTCAGGTAAGCCTTGCGGCGTATCTCCTCCAGTTTTGCCGGATCTGACGGGATAGTGTCCGGTACAATCTGTTCGATGGCGATACCGTCTTCTCCACCCATCATAAATTCGATGTCGGTGAGCGATGTTATTTTGTCGGCATAGGAAAGACTGTCCATCATCTCGTTGGTGAGTTTGCGAATGAGTTCCAAGTTCTCCTTCGTAAACGAATTGTCGCACCGGGTCAGCACCGCGGCGAAATTGTCATTACCGAATATCTCCTTGAACTCTTCAGTCTTGACAAGCATCGGGTCGTCTTCGAGGAAGTAGTCTTCCCACGAAGCACTCACCTTGAAGTATCTTAACCCTGTAAATCCTATGGCAAAGACGAGGATAGATAAGCTTAGTACCAGCCATCGTCTTTGTACCATCCATTTGCCCCGACGAGCAAACCAATCATTGATTCTTTCTATTTTCATATTATTTTTTATTTGTAAGTTCTTTTATTTTTGAGAGCAGTTCTATAACTTATAATCATTTCTGGATCATGGCTCAAAAGAGAACAAATTCTCATTTTGTTCAAAAAATAAAGCGAGCCGCCCTAAGTGGGCGACTCGCTCTATGAAATATGCTATTGAAACATCCCGTTCCATACATTTGATTGTTAAGACAAATCTCATAACTCTGTCCGAGAACATTCAGTACTGTTGTTACTTTCATTTTTCGTTATAACTGATTTTTTATCCAAAACCTTTTTGAGACAGGCATTTCCGACGCTTTGTGCAATCCAAGATTCCTCACAGAGGAAAAGCCCACCAACTCCTTGTACAAGAGTTATTTCTTCATTGCTAATAATGTTGATGACGCTCATATGCTGATTGTTTTTATTCTACCGGAATAGGGGGAAGTTTTACTTCCAACTATTTGCTTTCCTCTTTTATGCTCCACATTCATCAGTTTTTTCCATCCTCCCGTGCTAAAGTGGATATACTCACCAATAAAACACTCAATCTCCTCTTGGGAGAGTTCCTCATGCAACACTACTTCTTTCATCATATTGATCCACCAAGAACTGATGAAATGGATGAAGAAAGGAGAAATGCGAGTATGTAAATCCGGATAGAGTTCTTTCATTCTCTCCAGATATTCCATACCAATTGCAGTGCTTTTTTCAACCCACCGCTCCCAATAGTCTTTGAATCGGGAATCTTGTGTGTTGAGAAACAACAACTTAAACTCTTTACGGTAACGGGTTATAATGCCCATCACCTCCTGCATGGATTTACGATGATACTCCTCAGAGGTAAAGATTTCAAGGGAAAGACTTTCGTCCCGGTTATGATTATCCAGCATACTGTCCATCGCCTCTAAAAGCGGATGTAAAACAACTGCCAGCAAATCATCTTTGCAGGGATAATAATTGTATATATTGCTCAGACCAACACCCGACAGCTTGGAAATCTCACGCATGGACACCGCCTTGAAACCTTTTCTGAGAAAGGCTTCACGAGCTGTTTCCAGCAATAGTTTACGTGTATGGTTCTTTGGCGTTTGCATCAATCTAAACACAATATATTATTCATTTGCAAAGGTCGCCATATATTCTTAGACAGGCAATACCTAAAAATGGCGATTTTGCCCAAAGGATTAATCAAGTCGTTTCATTGGTGTCCACTAAAAATCATAGGAGTTCTTTGGATTTATTGAAATTCAATTTGTTATAAGCTATTTTTGAGTCAACGGATTTGGAATTACTTTTGCAGTCAGAATCAGACTGTTATGAATAAAGACAAGTACGTTTTCTCCCAATTAGTTCGGTTTTTAGACCATAATCATTTTAACGATCTTGTCAAGAAGTATAATGGCGACAAGTATATCAAGAGCTATACGTGTTGGAATCAACCACTTACGATGATTTCGGGCAACTCTCCAATCGTGAAAGTCTCCGCGACTTAATCGTAGCAATGGAAGTTCACGCCGGAATACTTTATCATCTCGGAATTGGGAGGTCGGTAACACGAAGCAATCTTAACAAAGCTAATGAACAACGCGACTACCTCATCTTTGAGGAGTGTGCTAAATTCATGACAGGTGAGGCGCGCAAGCGAAGAATCAATCATAGGTGCTTTCTTCGTTGTAAGAGTCAAGACTAATATCCGAATCAAGCCCATAACATGGAAACGAAGACTGTCGGAAGATGTAGTTTCTGATATAATCGGATGCTTTACGGTTTATAAAAGTTCGAGAGACTACCCCGAAGAAGTTTAAAAAACATAGTTGAAGCCCCGGAAGACTGTACACAATACATCCTCCTGACAAACAATCTTAATGCCTCTGCAGAGATGATTTCGCAACTTTACCGAAACCGTTGGAGTGTTGAATTATTTTTCAAATGGATAAAACAGCACCTCAAAATCAAGAAGTTTCGAAGTACATCAGAAAATGCGGTTCGCATTCAAATCTATTGTGCCATAATTACTTACTGCCTTGTGGCTATTATACAACACGATATGAAATTAGGACGAGGCATCTGCGAAGTTCTTCAAATACTCGGAATCTCCCTGACCGATAAAACACATCTTCGTGACTTGTTCGACAAATCGAATTTCAAAAATGTCAAAGACTTCTATGATTCAAGTGAACCGAATTTATTTAATTTTTAACCCCGCCCATTTTTGTGTGGACGGTAGTGAAGTAGTTTTTAAAAAAGTACGGAACATACAGCCATGCCATTTTCTTGTTGGAGTAAAATACAAACACCAATATAACATGAAATAATAAAAGAAATATTTTTATGATTGACGTGGAAAAGATAAGGTTACAGGTGAGATATGTTTAGCGGACTACAGAATTACAAAGAAATTCGCAGTCCGCCAACATATCTATGCTTATTTTCATTCGGCATAAGTAATTTTCAATTTCAAAACACGCAACTGTGTTCCGCCTTTTACATCCGAGAAGTCATTGACAATTTTCAGAGTACTGCTGTTGAAGTTGGCAAAAGTAACCTGCGTGTCTCCTTTTCTACTGGGGATAAGCTTACTGTCACCTGCCATAGCATACATCAAGTCGTTGCCATTGTACTTATTGGACTGGTAAGGATCGGTAGTAGTAATGAGAACCTGTATGATTTTTTTGTTTCCCGCATCCAGCAGCAATGAATTTTTGGCATAAAAACGGATGGCACCTCCACCGCCGGCATAATAGGTAGGTGCGGTCGCGCCATCCTCTTTGGAGCAAGTAAGGGTTGTGCCATCAGCCAAATTGACTGAGGTGACATTTGCTTTGTCCTTAAGACCGAGCGTGGACACAGTCACCTCGGTCGTTATTCCCTGCACATTGTCACCGCCTGCATTGCCGCCAGAACCAGATGTCAGTTTAACGATATAGTTACCTTTTGCAATCTCTGGTGTAACCTTTCCGTCTTTCACAAATTTCATCAGTTTGCCAAGAACAATCACTTCGTCACCCACTTTCAATTGGTCAACGGAAGTAAATTCCTTGTTGTCAAGATTCTTTCCCGCATAAACCTGTATCTCGCCCGTTTCGTCAGCAATAATATAGTTCATGTTCTTATATTTGGTAACATTGTCCTGTGAAGACAAAACTTTCGTTACTTTACCCTTTACATAAGCTGCGGTTGCGGTCGTGGCATTGTCTTCAAGCCCATTGATGACTTCCAATGCTTTGGCAATGGTAATGGGGTCATCTATTGTACCAATGAACTCTGTGGGTTTTTCTTCTGTGGCCGTTTTCCCATTCAAAGAATGTATCTTGCTGCCTGTGGTAAATTCGTGGGTATTGCCCTTGAAATTCACGACTTTTCCAACCACCACCACTTCATCGCCTACTTTGATTTCATCGGCTACCTTGAATTTTTCTCCGCCCAAAGAATAACCGCGGAACACCTCAAGTTGATTGGAGGTGCTGCCAGTATCGGATATATAATAGGTGGCATTGCCAAAATTGCCCGTGTCGATATTGTCTATCGAGGAAATTTTTCCTTTTACATAGACATCTTGCGAAAGAACGTCTGCTCCCAACGATTCGATCAGTTGATGAGCGGCTGCCACATTAAAAGGATTTGCCACACTCCCATCGCCAGCCGGTTCTATCGGCTTTTCCGGTTCTTCCCCCTGGGGTGTTTCCGGCACATCGTATGGTGCGGGCACGTCCTCACAACTTACGAACATGAATGCCATAAGGGCAATCATCATCATTGAATAAATAATCTTTTTCATGTTATCTTGTATTTTTAATTTACATTATTTTACTTCTTCCACATCTTTAATGCTACGGATTACAAATTCCCAATTATTGTTAAATCGCTTCACGATTCCCGTGATGTTTACCTTTCCTTTAGGCAAAGGCTGGTTGGCAAAATCACAAAACGGACTGGTATAGAGCATAACGCTTCTATCATATTCCTTGAAATACCAGCTGACTGCCTTTCCACCGGCGGGATCGGCATAGACAGAGTTGGCTTTCAGGTCGCGGAAAGACACGTTTTTGATAACACCCAACTTTCCGGCATCCTTGCTCAAGTCCCAAGTGGTTTTACTTCCATTGTCGCCAAAGAGCTGGGGGGCAACTTTCTTCCGGTTTCCCGTAATCTTGAAATGGTTCTGCCATTCCATACGGCTCATACGACTCACATACGTCTGTTCCCTGTTGTTGGTAAAAGGTACGCCGATGACAGGTTGCAACGCATAATTGCCCACATACAATCCGTTGAGTTCCACGAGGATTTCTGCACCAAGAGGCAAGAATCCAAACATTCCTCCCTGTTGAACCGCAATTACGATGGCAGCCGTTTCGTCTTGTACGACCACCTCGTTATACAGGTTTCCTTCGATGTCGTTTCCTGTGACATTCCCTTTGATTTGCAAGTCACTCGTCACCTTTTTGTAACTCACATCATCACGATAGTCTGTATTGATGGCCGTTCTGTACATATCTTTCAACTGGGCTATAGTCACTACATTTGTTTCCTTGATGGCATTGTTTCCATAAGGAACTTCAGCCGATTCCACTTCATCATAATTACCATCCATACAAGCTGTGAAGAGGAGGCAGAAGAGAGCCATCATCATACATTTCATATTCTTCATTGTCATGATGTTTTAGAATTTGTAAGCGATATTCAACATTCCGTTTGTCCCCAATGCATAATACTTCTTGGGATTTTTGGAGAATTTGTAGGCACGCACGTTTCCGGTATTGGTGTAATCGGAACGCCCCTGTTCATATCCCCAAGTGGTGATGCTGCGATTGTTCAAGATGTTTGTCACCATCAAATTGATGGAGAGCGAACCACGTTTCAGATAAATGCTTTTTCCGATAGACCCGTCAACCATCAGACCGCCTTTTCCTTTCGACTGCCGAAGGATAGATTCAAGTATTCTTCCTTCATTGTCGTAAACGTCGCCATAAACTGCCTGACGGTTCTCCAGTGACTTCTTGTAATAGAAACTGGGAGCACTTGCCAAATAGATGCGGTCGTACCAATTGCAGTTCAGGTCGAGATACCATCCGCCGCCGTGGTAACTCAGCCCCAGACTTGCCGCCGTGAGTGGGGTGCCGTTTTCGCGGTGATTCTTGTTGTAGCAGATGTCGTCTATATACACACCGGTAGTTGAGTTCATATAACGTACATTGGCATCTTTCTTGTTCTTTGCATCGCTGTATGTCCCCAACAGTGTGATATCGAATGCTGATGTCACTTTGAAACGCGCTCCAACCTCAATGCCGCAATATTCTTTCTGTAATCCCGTGAGCGAAACGTATGAGAAAGAATTAACATCATCATAGTAGAAGTTCTGCCATTCGGTGGAATTGTCAACCAAGCCATAATAAGCATTGAGGTTGAAATGCACCCAAGATGTTTGGAAACCATAGTTCAAATCACTGCTGAAGATACGCTCATTCTTTAAATGAACCACAAAGTCGTTGTTGATTTCAGGTGCAGCGAATGCCGTAGATGCTGTAGGTGCGCGCCACTCATAGCCGGCACCCAACAAAAACGTATGTCCTCTTCCTGCATTCCACGTCAAAGCGGCCTTGCCTCCTCCGTCAAGAAATTTTGCAGTTCCGCTTTTGCCGAAAGAGTTGTCGGCGGCCATACCATTGCGCATTTTTCCATCACGCTGCATGGACGTTCCAGACACTTTCGCTGCAGCCATCATGTGCAGGCGTTTTGCCGTAGTGGCAAAACTTGTCCATGCTGTGGCCTTGTTCACAAGAATATTGTAGTCGTAGCCGAACTTGTCTCCTTCTCCCACTTTTGCATTGGGATTGTTCAAATCGTATTGTATGCGGTTGTCGCCAGCATTGTAATTGCCCAGAGCATATGTGTTGATGTTGTGGAATGAACCAGCCCCCAGCATATCTTCCATTGTCTGATAGTGCTTGGCATTGTTTGTCCCCATCATCACACCAAGGTTGAACGATGTGTTCTTGCCGAGCATGGTGTTGAGCGTGGATGAAAGATTGGCATTCAGCACATCGTTGTGCTTTGCCTGGATAAAATACATGGCATCCGCTCCCTGTGCCGCAGCCTGTCGGTTGGAGTAAATCAACTGGTCGAAATCAATCTGTCGATTGCGCTCGCTTGCTGCC
>JALFBL010000076.1 GCA_022773395.1 Prevotella sp. | reverse complement strand
TTGTTGGTTATGCGGGCATAGATTTGTGTCGTTCTCAGGTTCGTATGTCCCAGCATCTTCGATACGCTTTCCATCGGAACGCCCTTACTTAGTGACATCGTTGCAAAGGTGTGCCGGGCAAGATGGAAGGTCAGGTTTTTCTTGATACCGCAAAGGTCAGCAATCTCTTTCAAATATGCGTTGATTTTTTGATTCGTTAATATTGGAAAGAGTTTTCCGTCCCGATAGGTCTTATGGTTGTATTTGGCGATGATGCTCTTGGGGATATCCAAGAGTAGTACATTGGTCTCCACGCTTGTTTTCTGCCTTTTGGTCATGATCCACTGCTTGTCATCAAGCGTAACGATGTTGTCCGGTGTGAGATTGGACACATCGATATATGCCAGACCTGTAAAACATGAAAAGATAAAAATATCCCTTACCAACTCCAAGCGGTGAATGCCTAATTCCTTGTTGGCTATCTTCATGATTTCCTCGTCCGTGAGGAAGCCTCGGTTTACAGGCTCCAAATGGAAGCGGTGGTTGAGAAAGGGGTCGTGATGCAATACACCCATTTTCTGCCCTAAGATGGCAATAGTCTTGAAGGTTTTCATAGTCTTGGTTGCAGTATTGGGATTCTGTCCGACATTCGTGCGAAGATAAATATCAAACTCACGAATAACCGTATAGGTTAGCTCTGATAGCCTGATATCTGTTCTTCGATAGGTCTTTCGCAGGAATTCCAGGAAGTGCCGCCTGCAAACATTGTATTTTTGCAACGTTGCAGAACTTACGGAAATACCGACCTGCTGTGCAATATCCGCATTGTGCTTGTCAAAGAGTTGCATCATGGTGTCAATGTCTTCTTTCTTCCCCAAGAATTCTGTCTTGATACGTTCTAAGCATAAATCATTGCTATCTTCCAGCTTTCGATAAATGTTCTGCAAACCATTGCGAATATTGTCCAGTTCAAGATTCGTACTAAGAACGTCAGTAGTACGTCCTTTCAGTTTCTCATTCTCTTTGTCCCATAGGGATTGCACTACGGCAATTCCCGTGGAACCAAGTGAAAGACGCTCATTATTGAGATAGATTCTCAACATCACCGGTGTCTTTCCCTCCTTGTTTACATAGTTGCTTCTAAGATAGAAGGCTGTTCTGAAAATTGTCTTCATACTTTGCTTGATTTTAATTGTAGCCAAGAACAGAGAAATTGTAGCCAGACGGATGAGGAATTGTAGCCAAAAACCTATTATTCTGCTCTCTGTAGCCTGGCTACAAAGTTCTACATAATTATTTGAACAACAGCAAAATACAAGTACTCTAAACGAACTCTCTACAAACTCTTGGCTACAATTTTTATTTCCTTCAAAAAAATGTAGCCAGATTGTAGCCACGGGAGAGTATTTTGGGAGTATATGCGACCTCTGAATGACCTCTGAAAAGCTAGATAGGTATAAAATAAAAGTGTCGTAACTTATTGAAGTTACGACACTTACGTGTTTTTGAAGTTTTTCTTGACTCTTTTTACAGAGTACTTCACGCGGAGAGAGAGGGATTCGAACCCCCGGTGCCTCTCAGCACGGCGGTTTTCAAGACCGCTGTAATCGACCACTCTACCATCTCTCCTTCTGATGGGCTTTTGGTCTAAAAGCGATGCAAAGGTAATGCCTTTTTTCTGTCTGGCCAAATTTTCGGGCGACTTTTTAGAAGAAAATGTAGAACGAATGTTGAAAATAACCCTAAACAGACTTCTGCGACAATATTTATATCGCTGTGTGGTTTGTTTTCAGTTGATATTGGGAATCTTGGCGAAGTTTCCCCATTACAATATTTTCATGGCAATATGGGCACATGCTTCGGCATCGGCAAGAGCATGATGGTGCTGTTGTAATTCGTACCCACAATAGGCGGCAACGGTTTGCAATTGAAAATCCGGAAGAATGTCTTTTAGCATACGCCTTGCCTTCATCAGTGTGCAATAGAACGGGTAGTCGGGATATTCCATTCTATAGATTTGGAATACGGCTTTCAGGCAACTTTCGTCAAACGACTTATTGTGGGCCACCAATGGAATGTATTTGATTTTAGGTGCTATTTCTGCCCAAACTTCGGGAAATGGAGGTGCGCTGTTGGTATCGGAACAGGTCATGCCATGAACATCTGTCGTCCATTGCGTATAATAATTAGGTATAGGACGGACCAGACTATAATAGTTGTCCACAATCCTCTTATTTTCCACAATCACTATCCCCACGCTACACACACTTGTGCGAGAGGCATTTGCCGTTTCAAAGTCTATTGCTGCAAAATTGTCCATACGGGTACAAATGTAGGCAATAATCATGATTTATTTCACTTTTACACCTTATAATTTATCTGTGTCATAAAGAAATCGTGATAATTCATCTGATAAATCACATAAAATTCTTATCTTCGCAGTCTAAAAACAAAAAATATGAATGGAACTGTTGTAGGATTGCTCATTCCCTTTTTAGGTACTGTGATTGGCTCTGCTTTTGTTTTTTTCATGAAGCGTGGGATGAATCCACTCGTTCAAAAAACTCTTTTGGGGTTTGCTTCGGGAGTAATGGTTGCAGCCTCTGTGTGGTCGCTGTTGATTCCCGGCATGGAAATGAGCAGTGGCATGGGGCATTGGTCTGTAATGCCTGCAGCCATAGGATTTTTGTCAGGAGTGGCATTCCTTTTGCTCATCGACTACATAACCCCACACCTGCATCCTGGAAACAGCCATCCCGAGGGTCCTCGATCACGCTTGTCCCGTACTGCCATGCTTTCGCTTGCCGTCACCATCCACAACCTGCCTGAAGGGATGGCTGTGGGGGTAGCGCTGGCAGGAGCGATGCAGGGAGATACCGGCATTTCAGCAGCAGGTGCTCTTGCCATGTCGCTGGGAATCGCTATCCAGAATATTCCCGAAGGAGCAATTATTTCCATGCCCATGCGTGCGGAAGGGAACAGCAGGTTACGGTCGTTCGCCATAGGTAGTCTTAGCGGAATTGTAGAACCCATTGGTGGCGCTCTCATCATTGTCTTGACATCGTTCATGACTCCCATCATTCCTTATATGCTTTCCTTTGCAGCAGGTGCCATGATGTATGTGGTGGTTGAAGAACTGATTCCCGAGGCCTCTGAAGGAAGCCACAGCAATATGGGAACCGTTGGTTTTGCCATCGGTTTCGTGTTGATGATGATATTGGATGTGGTATTGGGATAAAGTTCTTTTGTGCAATGAACAGACAAATATAACACACCTTCAAATAAAACTCAAGTATGAAAAAGAAAAACAATGTCTTTTCCCTTGTGGAAAGAAAGATCGTGCTGCTGCTGACGGCAACACTCCTCTACGGCCTTCCTGTGGCGTTGGATGGGAAGAATGTCAGTCGTTCCCTGTTGCATCAATCGGAAGATGCCGGGCTATACCTGGATTTTCTCTACAAATACATGCCGCTACCCGACAAGACGGACTACAGTAGGGCCTTTTATCAGAAAAACGTGGAATTGTCCTTGCAAACCCGCAACGAAATGCCTTGGGGAAAGAAAGTGCCTGAAAGAGAATTCAAGCATTTTGTCATTCCGGTAAGAGTCAATAACGAAAATCTTGACAACAGTCGAGAGGTGTTTTACTACGAACTGAAAAACCGGGTGAAAAACCTGTCCATGTATGATGCGATTCTTGAAGTGAATCATTGGTGTCATGAAAAAGTGACCTATCGCCCGTCGGATGCCCGAACAAGCAGTCCTTTAGCGTCTGTACGTACCGCTTACGGTCGTTGTGGCGAAGAAAGTACATTGTTGGTGGCAGCCCTTCGTTCCGTAGGAATTCCCGCGCGCCAAGTCTATACCCCCCGATGGGCGCATACCGATGACAATCACGCTTGGGTAGAAGCGTGGGCAGATGGCAAATGGTATTTTTTGGGAGCTTGTGAACCTGAACCCATCCTTAATCTGGGTTGGTTCAACGAAAGTGCTTCGCGGGGAATGTTGATGCACACCAAAGTTTTTGGGGCTTATGATGGACCGGAAGAAGTGATGATGCGCACTCCCTGCTACACAGAAATCAACGTGATTGACAATTACGCTCCCACTTCCCACGTCACCATCAAAGTTGTCGATACCAAAGGGGCACCGGTGAAAGAAGCTACCGTCGAGTTCAAACTCTACAATTATGCCGAGTTTTACACTGTAGCCCAAAAACAAACCAACAGCGAGGGAATGGCTTCCCTGACTGCCGGAAAGGGTGACTTGCTGGTTTGGGTGGAAAAAAACGGCCGTGCCATGATGAAGAAAGTTTCGTTCCACCAAGACCAAAGCGTTACATTCGTGATGGACGGCAAGGGACTTCCCGTATCGATGGACGAATCGATTGTTCCGCCCCCGGTCAGCGCATCTTTGCCAATGGTTTCGACAGAGCAGCGTATCGCCAACAACATCAGGCTGGCAACAGAAGATTCTATCCGTCAGGCTTACGAAGCAACTATGGTGGATGAATCGCGCGGCAATCATGCCACCATCAAGCAATTTTTGGCAGAGACGAAAAACATGACAATGGCGAAGAAACTCTTAGAGGTCATTTCAAAGAAAGATTTGCGGGACATTCCTTTAGAGGTCTTGAAAGACAACGAATATGCAGTGACCGACACATCGGACATCTACTGCCGCTATGTCATGAATCCACGTGTGGAAAACGAATGGCTCACCCCCTACAAGCACTTTTTCCGCCAGAATATGGCACAAATTAAAAAACCGGAAGAACTCTCTGCATGGTGTCTGCAAAACATCAAGATTGACCGCGAGCACAATCCACAGCAACTGCGCATGCAACCCATGAGCGTATATCGTGAACGCAAGACCGATCCGTTAGGCCGTAACATATTTTTCGTTTCCGTAGCCCGTAGCCTTGGCATACCGGCACGCATCAATGAAGTGAATGGTAAATTGCAATACCATGAAAACGGCAATTGGGTGGATGTTGAATGGAATGACACCGCCAAAGAAACGTCTCGCCCCCAAAAGGACAAAGCCCGTGCCGTTTCAGCGGCTCCACCCCAAGGTCGTCTGGTGCTCAACTATCAGCCCACTGCCTACAATGACAATCCGAAATATTACATTCACTTCACGTTGAGCAAGATAGAAAAAGGCAAGGCACAACTGCTCACTTATCCAGAAGAGGCCACATGGAAAAACGATTTTTCCAAAGGTGTTGAACTGGACGAGGGGCAGTATATGCTCACCACAGGCACCCGCATGGCAAGCGGCGCAGTATTGGCACACACCGAAAAGTTCCACATCATGGAAGGACAGACCACTGTCCTACCCTTCACAATGCGCGAAGACAAAGAAGACGTGCAGGTCATTGGTTTGCTGAATGCCGAGAACCTGTATCACGATACTGCATCGAACATCACCAAGAGTCTGCTCTCCACAACAGGACGTGGATATTATCTCATAGGAATCATAGCACCCAATCAGGAGCCGACCAACCATACGTTGCGTGACATTTGCGCTTACCGGAACGACTTTGAAAAATGGAACCGCAAAATCATACTGTTGTTCGAGACTGAAGACGAGGCTACACGTTTCAACCATAAAGAGTTCGACAACCTGCCATCAACAGTGGTATGGGGAACAGACGTGGACGGCAAGATATTGGCTGAAATAAAAGAACAGATGAAACTGAAAACTTCATCACTGCCCATTTTCCTGATCTGCGACACCTTCAACCGGGTGGTTTACGTGCAGCAGGGCTATACCATCAACATTGGCGAACAAATATTGAAGGTCATCAAAAAACTGTAAGAAGAAACGGGATTGACAATCGTCCCCTGTCTCAGATACGGATATTCTCAAGGAGCGAGCGTACAATGGTTGCGCTCGTTTCTTTCAGTCCGTTGTCGTGAAGCGAAGAGGCAGAACTGTGGATTTCTTTAGCGCCAGTTGCTTCCAAAATACAACGGGCATTGTCAGGATTCACTCCACCTCCAGGCATCACGATCAATCGGTTGCCTGCTCTCTCCACCAACTTCCGAATCAAGGCACTTCCCTCTTCTGCCGTAGGTTTTAATCCTGACGTAAGCAATCGCGCGCACCCCATTTCCATCAGTTGGTTCAATGCTTTCTGTGCATCATTGCACACATCGAAAGCGCGGTGAAAGGTGAAAGGCTTTCCTTGCGAAGCAGCCATCAAACGCCGTGTCGCAGCCACGTCAATATTTCCTTGGGCATCCAAAGCACCGCTGACAATGGCATCTGCGTATGGCAGTGCCGCTTCAATGTCCCTTTCCATCACCCTCAATTCTTCTTCCGTATAGACGAAATTGCCCTCACGCGGACGGACAAGGACGTGTATTTTCAGCTGGGGGTACATCTTGCGGATAGTGGCCAACAGTCCTACGGAGGGGGTAAGTCCGTCGAGCGACAGGGCAGAGCACAGTTCCACTCGCTCTGCCCCACCTGCTACGGCGTGCATCACACTGTTCAAACTTGCGGTACAGACTTCCAGCGTGTATTTCTTTTGTTTTTCTGAAGCCATAAACATAATTATAATTCCACCTCAATTACATAATCGGCCACTTGTGGTTTTTCTTTCAAAGCGATGGTCATGGTCTTTCCTTTCTTGTTGTAAAGGAACGGAACGGCTTTGCGAGACTTGAAATCAACCACTTTGCGAGGTTTCATATCAAGAGGCACTTTTATGGCATTCTCCTTATCAAATATATGCAGGTAGGTTTTCTTACCCTTTGTTGTGCTTACGCCCCATGGCTGTTCTGCAATCACCCCTGCTTTTGTTCCGTAAACAGTCTCTCCGTAAATTTTCATCCACGCGCCGATGCCCTTCAGTCTGTCCAGTGCCAATGCCGGCAACTCTCCATTGGGTTGCGGACCGATGTTCAATAACAGGTTGCTGCCCTTGGCAGCGGCACGCACCAAAAGTTCAACCAGTTCTTCGGTCGTTTTGTAGTTCTGGTCTGCCACTTTGTAGCCCCACATCCCGTTCATGGTCTGGCACATTTCCAACGGCAGTGCACTGATGTCTTGTCCAGAAAGTCCTGCCTTGTTTTCTCCAGGAAGATCTCGTTCAAACATTTGGAAATCTTCGCCATCGATAGGTGTGATGTGGTGGTTGTTGCCTATCAGGCAGTCAGGTTTGATGCTGTGGATGTATGAATAGAGTTCGGGCATGTGCCAGTCAAACGGAATGCTGTCGCTGTCGTGGTCCCAATAGCCGTCAAACCACAGGGCGCCTATGTTTCCATAATGGGTTAGCAGTTCGTGCAGCTGCTGTTTCATGAAAGCAAAATAAGAATCGTAGTCCGGGCGACTCTCTCTCCCTGTGTTCAAGCCTGTTCTGCCCAGAGGATAATCAGGGCGAATCCAGTCAAGAATGGAATAATACAAATGCAGTTGGACATCTTGCTGTTGGCAGGCATTGGCCAATTCTTTCAGCACATCACGTTTAAACGGCGTGGCTTCCACAATGTTGTATTTGTTGGCCGCCGTATGGAACATGGAAAAACCATCATGGTGGCGGGTGGTAAAAGTAATGTATTTGGCTCCCGATTGCTTGATGGCTCTCACCCACTCGTCTGCCTGGTAGTTCACGGGATAGAAACATGATGCTGCCTTTGCATACTCGTCCTTGTTCAACTTCCCGGAGTTAAGATACCACTCGCCTTGTGCATAGGTGCTGTAAATTCCCCAATGGAGAAAAATACCGAAACGAAATCCCTCAAACTCTTTTCTTGCCTCAATGTTTTCTGCCGTGGGCGTATAATGACTTTGTGCAGCCACCCCCAATACGCTTGCCATGCACAACGTTAAAACACAAATTTTCTTTTTCATCATATTCATTTTTTATTCATCTCATCATAAAAATACTGTTGTTCTGCAAATATACGAAGATATCTCAACCCGCATTCCGTTTTAGTGCACTTTTTTTCGATTTAATGTCAAAACAAGTGCCTTCATTCATTTTTTTTGCCCTTTGTGAGTTTAATCCCCGTCCAAAGTTCATCAATGCTATTGGTGAGACACTCAGGTTTGGTGTTGTCAGTGTCGTCATTTTTGTCAATTCCGTACCATTCCAACTGCTCTTTTCCCTCTTTATTTTGCGTTTCTTTTTCAGTATTTAAAGTAGATTGACATAGCCTCAGGCATCACCGCAATCCTCAGGTGGACAATTCCTTTTGCTTTCAGCAGTTTGGATGTGGGTTTCTCGCCCGGCGCATAACCGCGCATGCCCTTCATCCAAATGTTGTTTTTCCAAGCAATCGTATTAGAGTGCATCATCAGGAATGTTACAATTATTAACAAACGGCCGAAATCCTTTAACACGAAAAACGGCCGTTTTCTGAAAAAAGTTTTTTGCGCGCCCAAATACGCGATTCTACGGGCGTTTGGCAAACGACTGGTATACAGCGGGTTGAAAAATATTGACAAATCTCGCCCGGTAATTTATGCCAAATTACCCGGTAATATCTGCCTACTTATATGGTAAGTAAGCCTTACTTACCCGGTAAAATATGCCAAATTGCGATGTAAGTAGGCATAAATTACTGGAACGCCCGAAAAAAATCGCTCCGCATTTTTTGCCTCGTTTCCAACGGATGATCCGTCATTTTTCTATTTTGCGAGTAAATCCGGCGGAAAATCCGGCCGAAATTTTAACGGAATTAACTGTTTTTTGCTGCGGATTTGCTGCTTTTTTCAATCCCGACAAATCCACTTTAGTAATATCTTTTGGTGAAGGTTGGTACCGAACAAGGAACATCACCATGTAGATGAGGTGTAGGCGATTCAAGAACCCAATGTCATTTTGGAAAAGTTTGAAAAGGCGGTGCGACCATGCCAACAGTAACGGTGCCTTGGAGCCTTTTATATTGAAAGTCTGCAATGCATGCCGGTGGTGCTCTTTAACCGCAGGAAACTGTCGCGGTAACGTTTGTATTTTGCGTTTTCATTAAGCTGTTTCGTGATGAACCGTTTGCTTTTGCATTCATCTCCTCTGTGCCCATGTAACCCGATGGTTCTGAGTGTAACTTTTTCAATTCTATATCCAACAATGACCTACTGAGGATATCGCGAAAGAAGTTTTCGCCCATTTTCTTCCATTTTTCCAAGAAATCGAACGACAAAAAATGTAGCCGACCGTTTAAAACAGGGAACATATATGGCGATGCTTTTTCTGATGTTTCTCTTATAAAAGTGGTTCAAATATTTTGCCGTTCCAGTAATTTGTAGTAATTTTGCAACCGATTTAGTCCGTTCTGGCATAAAAAGTGGTGGCAAACGCCATCCGCCTTGCGGAAAAACCCGTTATACAAATAAAAAATGTACGTAATTGTAGAAATCAACGGTCAACAGTTCAAGGCAGAACAAGGTAAGAAATTGTTCGTAAACCGCATCAAGGATGCAGAAGAAGGCCAGTCTGTTGAGTTTGACAAAGTGCTGCTCGTAGACAACGAGGGTACTGTCACAGTGGGCACTCCGACAGTAGAGGGTGCAAAAGTGGTATGTGAAGTGAAAAGACCTCTCGTAAAAGGAGACAAGGTTATCGTGTTCAAGATGAAGCGCCGCAAGGACTATCGTAAGAAGAACGGACACCGCTCTCAT
This sequence comes from Prevotella sp., assembly GCA_022773395.1. Lineage (GTDB taxonomy): Bacteria > Bacteroidota > Bacteroidia > Bacteroidales > Bacteroidaceae > Prevotella. The sequence continues at coordinate 10,262 of JALFBL010000076.1, read as the reverse complement.
TTCACAGAAGTAGAAATTAAATCAGTAATCGCTTAAAACTTAGGAGGACAAAGAAATGGCACATAAAAAAGGTGTTGGTAGTTCTAAGAACGGACGCGAGTCGGCTTCACAGCGACTGGGCATCAAAATTTGGGGCGGTCAGAAAGTAATCGCAGGCAACATTATCGTTCGTCAGCGGGGTACTAAGCATAATCCGGGTCAAAACGTAGGTATTGGCAAAGACGATACGCTGTATGCTCTCGTTGACGGAGTGGTTAATTTCCACAAAGGTGCAAGAGACAAGAGCGTGGTTTCTGTCATTCCCGAAGCAGAGGCTTAAAGTATCTGAAGAAAAAAAGAAACAAAATCCCGATTCTCTGTTGAGGTTCGGGATTTTTTGTGTTTTATACCAACAAATGATGATGTTGTTCGGTTATTTTATGATCGAATGTAAAAAAAATTGTAACTTTGCAGTCGGATAATCGAATTGTGAATACAAAAGAACTGTTATGCTTACATTAAAACTCATCAATGAGGAAACCGAACGTGTGATTCGCGGACTCAACAAGAAGCATTTTCCCAATGCGGAAGAAGCCGTCCGCACGGTAATCGCCATAGACAAGAAACGTCGTGAGGCTCAGCAATTGCTTGACAGCAGTCTCTCTGAATCGAAGAAAATGGCTGCCCAGATAGGTGCGCTGATGAAAGAGGGAAAGAAAGACGAAGCTGAAGAAATCAAGACAAAGGTTTCCCACCTGAAAGAGAAGAGCAAGGAACTTGAAGAGGATATGGCAACGGCTCAAAAGGAGTTGACAGAATTGCTATACACCATTCCGAACATACCCAACGAAGAAGTGCCTGAAGGAAAGGACGCTTCGGACAATGTGGTGGTGAAAGAAGGGGGCGTGATTCCCGAACTTCCGGACGATGCCCTATGCCACTGGGACTTGGCGAAAAAATACAATTTGATTGATTTTGAGATGGGTGTCAAGATAACAGGCGCAGGATTTCCTATATATATAGGTAAGATGGCACGCCTGCAACGCGCGCTGGAAACCTTTTTTTTGGAAGAGGCACGCAAGAGCGGTTATCTGGAAATACAGCCTCCTTTCGTCATCAATGAGGCATCGGGCTATGGAACAGGTCAGTTGCCCGACAAGGAAGGACAAATGTATCACTGTACGGCGGACAATTTGTATTTGATACCTACTGCCGAAGTGCCTGTTACCAACATATTCCGTGATGTGATTCTCAACGACCAGGATCTTCCCATCAAGCGTTGTGCTTACAGTGCCTGTTTCCGCCGCGAAGCCGGAAGTTATGGAAAAGACGTGCGCGGACTGAATAGGCTTCACCAGTTTGACAAGGTAGAGATTGTGAGAATTGACAAGCCGGAACATTCACGCGAATCGTTGGACGAGATGCTTCGGCATGTGGAAAATCTGCTCGTCAAACTGGGACTTCCCTACCACATCTTGCGTCTGTGCGGCGGTGACATGAGTTTCACATCTGCCATCTGCTACGATTTCGAGGTGTGGAGTGCAGCGCAGAAGCGTTGGTTGGAAGTGTCTTCCGTATCCAACTTTGAAAGTTACCAGGCCAACCGCCTAAAATGCAGGTACCGTGACAGCAAAACCAAAAAGACCGAACTGTGCCACACATTGAACGGCTCGGCCCTTGCCCTACCCCGCATCGTGGCTGCCATCATAGAAAACAATCAGACACCGGAAGGAATCTGCATTCCGAAATGCCTTGTTCCCTATTGTGGTTTCGATATGCTCGATGACAAGAACAATTAAAATGGATGCCCGTTGAGCGATTCGGTTTTGCCTGACGGGCATCCGTTCTTTTCAGAACCATCAAAAAACAAAAAGGGAAAACGAATATGTTATAAGCAGCCGACGATGAAAAGAATGAAAACAGGATGATGGACAAACAGAATGAAATAGAACGAAATAACAATGTTAACCTGAATTATGAATAGAATTACAAACAAGAAACAAGTTTCGGAAAACGTCTGTTTTTTCGAAATGGAAGTCTTGCAGACAGCCAGATGCTGCAAGGCGGGAAACTTTGTCATCGTGCGTTTGGACGAAAAGGGCGAACGCATGCCTCTTGCCATTGTCGATTCTGATGCAAGCAAAGGCACCATTACGGTTGCTGTGGAAAGAACGGGCAAAACGGCGGAAAAAATATGCTCTCTGAAAGAGGGCGATGAAATCGCTGATGTTTTGGGACCATTGGGCAACCCGATTCCGATTGATAACGTGGGCACTGTTGTGTGTGCAGGAAGTGGCATTGGCATAGCGTCCCTGTTTCCTTTGGTCAAGGCACTGAAGGCCAAAGGAAACCGTGTGCTGACTGTTGTTGCAGGAAGCAACAAAGAGAAAATCATGCTCAATGAGGAATTTCACAAATTTTCTGATGAGGTCACGGTGATGACAGAAGATGGAAGTGATGGAGAACGGGGGAGCATGATTGACGGTGTGGAAGCTTTTATCCGTAAGGAATACATCGGTAAACTGCATGTAATGGCTTCGCCGGTCTTGATGAAAGAGTGCTGCGAGGTGGCAAAAAAGCATGAAGTTCCCGTCAGCGTTTCGTTGCATACAACCATGCTGGACGGCATAGGCATGTGTGGAGCGTGCCGGCTTACCATTGATGGAAAACTGAAATTTTCATGTATAGACGGACCTAATTTTGACGGTGTATTGGTGGATTGGGATGAAATCATCAATCGATCTGAGTTTTTGGCAGGTTCAGAAGAAAAGAATGTTTCTCAAGAACCATCCCCCAAGGCTACACAATGCCAAGCACAGAAACCTTTGTTTGAGATGAAAATGGCTCCGGAACCGACCGATGAGCCACTGGAGAACCTGATGGACAGGGAAGCGCAATGGCGCAAGGACTTGCGCGCAAGCATGAAACCAAAAGAGAGAATGGCTTTGGAACGTACGCCTATGCCTGTACTTGACCCGGAATACCGCGTCACGACCCGCATGGAGGAAGTGAATATGGGTTATACTAAAGACATGGCCATGCAGGAGGCAAGACGTTGTCTTGATTGTGCCAACCCTACTTGCGTGAAAGGATGTCCGGCCAACAATCATATTCCAGATTTTATCAAGAATGTTGAGCGTGGAGAATTTCTTGCAGCTGCCAGAATATTGAAAACCACTACATTGCTGCCTGCCGTTTGCGGTCGCGTTTGCCCTCAGGAAAAGCAGTGCGAAGGAAGTTGCATCCATCTCAAAATGAAACGCCCGGCAGTAGCCATCGGAAATATTGAACGTTTTGTTGCTGACTATGAACGTGAGTGTGGATATGTTGCGAAGCCTGAAATGGAAGCAGCCAATGGCATAAAGGTGGCCGTCGTTGGTTCAGGGCCGGCAGGGCTCACCTTTGCCAGCGACATGGCAAAGCATGGATATGATGTTCATGTATTTGAATCGCTCCACGAAATAGGAGGAGTCTTGAAATACGGTATCCCGGAATTCCGGCTTCCAAGGCGTGTCGTAGATGTGGAAATAGATAGCCTGAAAGAGATGGGAGTTCATTTCCACACCAATTGTGCCATAGGAAAAACCGTTACGGTAGAAGACCTTAAGAAAGACGGATTCAAAGGATTCTTTGTGGGAACTGGGGCTGGTGTACCTAATTTCATGAATATTCCAGGAGAAAATGCTTTGAACATTCTTTCTGCCAATGAGTTCCTGATGCGTGTCAATCTGATGAATGCTGATATAGCTGACACAGACACATCGGTGAAATTGGCAAAACACGTCATTGTTGTGGGCGGTGGAAACACGGCTATGGACTCTTGTTGCACTGCCAGAAGACTTGGGGCAGAGGTTACTTTGGTGTACCGCCGTTCGGAAGAAGAAATGCCAGCGTGTCAAGATGAGAGAAATCATGCAAAAGAAGAAGGAGTGAACTTCCTTACGCTGCATAATCCACTGGAATATACTGTTGATGAAAATGGAGCGGTGAAAGCGGCTGTGCTGCAAGAAATGCAGTTGGGAGAACCAGATGCAAGCGGTAGGCGCCGTCCTGTACCCATACCGGGGAAAACCAAGACCATCGAAACCGACATGGTTGTCGTGGCTGTAGGAGTGTCTGCCAATCCGCCTGTTGGCATAAAAGGACTGGTGACAAGCAAATGGAACACGATAGAAGTGAACGAAGATATGCAGACATCGTGCAATGATATGTTTGCAGGAGGCGACATCGTGCGTGGAGGAGCAACCGTAATTCTTGCCATGGGCGATGGGAAACGGGCTGCGGAAAAAATGGCACAGCAACTTCAACCGCATCATGCTTGATAGACAAGAAAGTTTCATACACTCTACATTGGGAGAGTTTTAAACGTGGAACAACAACAGATAAATCCACTGTCATGTCGCACTTCATAGACCTGGCAGTGGATTTTTGATGATGAAAAGCACTTGGAAAAAGGTGCAAGTCATGCCAATCTATGAACTTTTTCATCCAACAATGAAAATTGTTGCTTTTTTTTTGTAAATTTGCAAGTTATATTACTCTAATCAATTATGTATGGCTCAAATAAACAATCACTTAGTAATTATGGCTGGCGGTGTAGGCAGTAGATTTTGGCCTATGAGCACACCAGAAAAGCCCAAACAGTTCATTGATGTTTTAGGAGGAGGCCGCACTTTGCTACAGTTGACATTCGACCGATTCAAAGGAATATGTGACTTTGAGAATGTTTGGGTTGTTACCAATAAGAAATATGTAGGTATCGTGAAAGAACAGCTGCCGGAAATTCCCACCCAAAACATTCTTTGCGAACCATGTCGTAGAAACACAGCTCCGTGCATTTGCTATGTAAGTTGGCGCATCAAGGCAAAAGACCCCAATGCAAATATTGTAGTAACACCGAGCGACCATATCGTATCAGACGAACAGGAATTCAAGCGTGTTATACGCCAATGCCTGAAATTCACTGGAGAAACAGATGCCATTGTAACATTGGGTATGAAGCCCAACCGTCCTGAAACAGGATATGGCTACATCCAAGCCGATTTGTCAACAAGCAGTCCCCGCAACAAAGAAATTTATCGCGTGGACAGTTTTAGGGAGAAACCCGATTTGCAGACGGCTGTTCAATATATAAGCAATAAGAGTTATTTCTGGAATGCTGGTATTTTCCTATGGAGTGCGAACACAATTATCAATGCATTCAGAATGTATTACCCTACCATCAACAAGATATTTGAAAAACTGCTTCCTGTTTATGGAACAGAAAAGGAGCAGGAGGAAATCGACAAGCGTTTTCCTGAATGTGAGAGCATTTCTGTTGACTACGCCATTATGGAGAAAGCAGAAGAGATTTTCGTGTGTCCGGCTGATTTTGGATGGAGCGATTTGGGAACATGGGGATCGCTGCTCATGCAGACAAAACGCGATTTGTACGGAAACAGCATTATCGGGAATGATGTCAAGATGTTTGACAGCCACAACTGCATTGTCCACACTTTGGGCGAGAAAAAAGTGGTGATTCAAGGATTGGATGACTGCATTGTGGCGGAGCAGGATGGAAGATTGTTGATTTGCAAATTGACGGAAGAACAAAGAATCAAGCAATTTACCGGAGAGCAATAACTATAATGAGATTTATCAACACATAATTTTATAAAAATGAAAAAAATAGCACTTATTACGGGTATAACAGGACAAGATGGTTCTTATCTTGCAGAGTTCTTGATTGAAAAAGGTTATGAAGTACATGGGCTCTTAAGGCGTTCTTCCTCATTTAACACTGGACGTATCGAGCACTTGTATCTTGATGTATGGGTCAGGGATATGAAAAAAAATCGTCTCATTAATTTGCATTGGGCAGATATGACGGACTCGTCGTCTTTGATCAGAATTATTGGTGAAACCAAACCCACTGAAATTTACAATCTTGCAGCACAAAGCCACGTGAAAGTGAGTTTCGATGTTCCTGAATATACAGCTGACACAGATGCTGTCGGTGTTTTGCGACTGCTGGAGGCGGTTCGCATTTGTGGTCTGGAAAAAACTTGCCGCATCTACCAGGCGTCAACCTCTGAATTATATGGAAAGGTGCAAGAGGTACCTCAAAGCGAAACCACACCATTTTATCCCAGAAGTCCCTATTCTGTAGCCAAATTGTATGGTTTTTGGATTATGAAAAACTATCGTGAAAGTTACGATATGTTCTGCTGCAATGGCGTTTTGTTCAACCATGAAAGTGAACGGCGTGGAGAAAACTTCGTAACTCGAAAAATAACGTTGGCGGCAAGTCGTATTGTGCAGGGCTTCCAGGACAAACTGTATCTTGGCAATCTCGATGCACGCAGAGACTGGGGATATGCCCGAGATTATGTGGAATGTATGTGGTTGATTTTGCAGCAGGAACAAGCCGATGATTTTGTTGTGGCAACAGGAGAGATGCACACTGTCCGTGAATTTTGCACACTCGCCTTTAAAGAAGCCGGTGTAGAACTGAGATGGGAAGGCGAAGGAGTGAACGAAAAAGGCATTGACGTGGCAACAGGGAAAGTATTGGTTGAAGTAGATCCCAAATACTTCCGCCCATGCGAAGTGGAACAGTTGCTTGGAAATCCTGCAAAGGCCAAGAAAGTATTGGGATGGAATCCTACGAAAACTTCTTTTCCCGAATTGGTAAGTATCATGGTGAAACATGATATGAAATTTGTCAAGAAACTTTATCTGAAAGCACAAATTGCAGAGTGAAATGACATTGGAAAAGACTTCAAAAATATACGTAGCAGGGCATAAGGGTTTGGTTGGATCGGCCATCTGGAACAACTTGAAACAAAGAGGCTTTGAGAATCTGATTGGCAAAAGCCACAGTGAACTCGACCTTCTTGATGCGATGGCTGTGCGCAACTTTTTCGACCAGGAGAAACCCGATGCCGTGGTGTTGGCTGCAGCACATGTGGGCGGAATCATGGCGAATCTTACGTATCGGGCAGACTTTATTTATCAGAATCTCCAGATACAGCAGAATGTCATTGGAGAAAGTTTCCGCCATGGAGTAAAAAAGTTGCTGTTTTTAGGCAGCACTTGCATCTATCCACGTATGGCAGAGCAGCCCATGCGCGAAGAGGCACTGCTAACGGGCGAATTGGAATACACCAACGAGCCTTATGCGATTGCAAAAATTGCCGGTCTCAAAATGTGTGAGAGTTTCAGCATTCAATATGGATGCAATTATATCGCAGTGATGCCGACCAATCTTTATGGGCCAAACGATAATTTCCATTTGGAAAACAGTCATGTCTTGCCTGCCATGATTCGCAAGATTCATCTTGCCAAGTGTCTGAATGAAGGAAATTGGGAAGCGGTGAAAAAGGATATCTGCTTGCGTCCGGTTGAAGGGGTTGACGGAAACGCTTCAAAGGAAACCATTCTTGACAAACTCGCAAAGTTTGGAATCAGACCAGAGAGTGTTACTTTATGGGGAACCGGCTCTCCCATGAGAGAGTTCTTGTGGAGTGAGGAAATGGCTGATGCAAGCGTTCATGTCCTGCTCAACGTTGACTTTAAAGATACCTACCGGCAAGGAGAGAAAGAAATTCGTAACTGCCACATCAATGTGGGTACAGGATTGGAAATCACCATTCGCCAAGCGGCCGAAAAAATTGTCGAGGAAATTGGATTCAAAGGAGATCTGTTGTGGGACACTTCAAAACCAGATGGAACGCCCCGCAAACTGACTGATGTTTCCAAACTTCACCAATTGGGATGGCACCATACCATAGAGATAGACGAGGGCATCCAACGTCTGTACGAATGGTATCTCTTGGGTGAGTGCAACAACCATCATGCTGAATAATATTCTTTTCAGAGCGGATACATAACCGCTCTGAAAAGAAGAATATATATAAAAAAGAATATACATATAAAAGGAGTATCGTTTTTCATACAATAAAAATCACAAACAGGATTTACTTCACCATTTCTGCCATGTTGAAACCCAATTCATTGATATCAAAAAACGGAGTGAGCCATCTTCTCCCATTCATTCTCATCACTTTTTGCTTTGCTCTTTGGGGATTTGCCAACGACATTACCAATCCCATGGTCAAAGCGTTTTCCAAGATTTTCAGAATGAGCGTAACAGATGGAACACTTGTGCAGGTAGTTTTTTATGGAGGATATTTCGCCATGGCATTTCCTGCTGCCATGTTCATCAGAAAATACACGTACAAGGCGGGAGTATTGATGGGGCTTGGGTTGTATTCCATAGGTGCCCTGCTCTTTTTCCCTGCTAAAGTTGCAGGTGCTTACGGATATTTTCTCTTGGCCTATTTCATACTGACTTGCGGCTTGTCGTTTCTGGAAACAAGTTGCAATCCTTATATTTTGGCGATGGGAAGCGATGAAACTGCTACTCGCCGGCTTAATCTGGCTCAATGTTTCAACCCTTGCGGCTCTATTTGCGGCATGTTTGTTGCAATGAATTTCATTCAGGCAAAACTGAATCCGATGAGCAGTGCAGAACGTGCAGCATTAAGCAATGCAGAGTTTAATATTATAAAAGACTCCGACTTGAATATACTGATTTCACCATATCTTGCCATTGGCACCATCATCGCCATTGTATTTGTAATGATATGGGTGACAAAGATGCCAAAGAATGGGGACAACAGTCATGAAATGAATGTCCTTCCCACACTGAAAAGGCTGATTTCTCTCAAACAATATAGAGAAGGTGTCATTGCCCAATTCTTTTATGTAGGCGTACAAATCATGTGCTGGACTTTTATTATCCAGTATGGTACGCGTGTGTTTATGGCGGAAGGAATGGATGAGCAATCGGCAGAAGTGCTGTCACAGCGATATAACATATATGCCATGCTGCTCTTTATCTTTTTCCGCTTTTTTGCAACCTATCTGATGAAATACATCAAGCCCGCTTTGCTGCTTTCTGTTTTTGCCGTATTCGGAATGGCATTTACGGCAGGGGTTATCTTCTTTCAAAACAGATACGGCATCTATTGTCTTGTTGCCGTCAGCGGTTGCATGTCCTTGATGTTCCCCACCATTTACGGCATTGCCTTGAAAGGGCTTGATGATGATGCAAAATTTGGGGCAGCGGGATTGATTATGGCTATTCTCGGAGGTTCTGTACTGCCTCCATTTCAGGCAAAAATCATCGACATGACAACTGTTCTCGGAACGTTCCCTGCCGTTAATGCCTCATTTGCATTGCCCCTGATATGCTTCATCATCATTGGTATATACGGGTACAGGATGTACACTCTGAGGTTGAATGATGGAAATTAATCATTAACAAAACTCCAAGAATGATTATTAACAAATTCTCCAAGAAATAAAATGAAAAGATTATTCACAGCCGCAATAGCACTTCTTTTTGTATGGTCGGCAAATGCTCAATACACAATGCGTGAGGCATGGCTCTCCATGCCCGACAGCATCCTACCCTACCTCAATAAGGGTCTGCGTGCGGAATTGATTGATTTTCTGGATATGAAAACAGCCTCTAAAGTCAGTAACCTGTTGCAGGGAGAAAGTCGTGTAGATACTTTGATATCCGATTTCATTTCCCTCCATCCGAATCGTTCCACCCAAATTCAACTGAAGTTGCTGCCTTGCGTGGATTCGACTCAAGTAATATGCTTGGTAAAAACATTTTATGCGCCTGAGGCCGAAAGTGAAATTTCGTTTTATACATCAAACTGGGAAGCGATGGACGGTCGGAAATTCGGAATCGGAAACATAAAAGCGACAGAGAGCGACATCTTTAAATACACACATCGTCCTGACACAATGAGCAAAGAAAGATATGAAGAATTGTGCCGGACAATTAATCCAATCATGGTTTCAGCTCGTCTTTCTGCCGATGACGATACTTTGATCCTTTCGTTGGCCTCTTCTGCGCTTACTCTTCAAGAAATTGAACAGATAAAAGGAATATTAAAGCAAAGAAAATTTAAATGGAGAGGCTGCACCTATAAAGAATGTGAATAATTTGGTTTTTCTTCCAATAAAGCATTGCAGGTTTGTAGAAAATACATATCTTTGCATCGTGTTTTTCATGGTATTAGATTATTAAGGTTAATAAGATTGGTTGTCGTGAGACAATCAATTTTTTTTTTTTGTATAATTCTTAATTCCGCAACTTAGTTAATTATTATATTTTATAAGTCCCTGAGCAACAAAAAGTTGCCCAGGATTTTGTCATGTCGAAGAATTCACTTATCTTAGTGTTGCAAAATAAACAAGAGAATCCGACGATAGACATGGCA
>JALFBL010000045.1 GCA_022773395.1 Prevotella sp. | reverse complement strand
CTCGTGGGTGTGTGGATTGAAACATGCCTCCTGTCCTCTCATGTCATTCGCAAGGAGTCACACCCCTCGTGGGTGTGTGGATTGAAACATAAATTCGGCGTACACGACGAGGGTACGAGGGTGTCACACCCCTCGTGGGTGTGTGGATTGAAACTACTTCTCGACGGCGGAGGGGAGGATCGTCAAGGTCACACCCCTCGTGGGTGTGTGGATTGAAACGTCCTGTTCTATGGCTCCATAGAGGTGGAACGGCAGTCACACCCCTCGTGGGTGTGTGGATTGAAACCTCCTGCGACAGATACTGAAGTCGCCACAGATAGTCACACCCCTCGTGGGTGTGTGGATTGAAACATCAGGGCGGCGACGGCTACCGGTATATACTGCAGTCACACCCCTCGTGGGTGTGTGGATTGAAACTATCAAGCATAAGTCTTGAAAAGACACTCAATGGTCACACCCCTCGTGGGTGTGTGGATTGAAACAACGAGGAACTTACGGATAGAAAGCGTGATAAAGTCACAACCTTCCGAGGCACAAGTATTGAAATATAGAAATAAGACATTTACTCACGTTTCAGAAGTAAAACATCATTTCTTTATCGTAGCCTTGAACTGATCAGCAATATAGAATTGTCCATTATAAGTTTGGTTCATCCGACATTTCGAGTGATGATATATAGAAACCATGTATTCAATAGTATATCCCAATCTTTTTATCAGGTTATATATAAAGCATTTATGGAATCTTCTCCTATTGAGTGCACACAAGGTTATTTACATTACTCGGATTAGGACTAAGGAATTTGAAATACTCCTAAAACAGTATATTTACAGAATCATAAATTGTCGTGTATTACTGATTGTAAGAAACTGATGTCCAAAACTTCAAATGTAGGAAGACTCAATTATTTATCACCACTAATCTTCCGTCGAACTAGACGAACTGATGAAATTCAAACCTGCTGATAGATTTGCATAGAGTTTTAAATGGCAAATGCTCCTATGAAAACGGAGGCAGTGTGATACACTCGTATTCTTGTGCGACGTTCAAAGAAATTCATCACTGCCAACATCACGATGACAAGCAAGGCGATAAATGCAGATGATACCCATAAATAATTTATAAACATAGCTTATAGTTTGATTGTTTTTATTGACTAAGTTAACAACAACCTTCACCATCACGTCTTTCTCTTCCGTCCGGCTTTCGGCAATCATTAACGTAAGAGCCACAAGGGTGTTGTCGGCAATGCGCTAAAATCCGTCCTCACGATAGAGAATATGGTTGTTGTCCATAAACCATAGGAAGAGTGCGGCAGCAATACGCTTGTTGCCATCACTGAACGAATGGTTCTTGGTAACAAGATAGAGAAGCATGGCAACCTTCTCTTCTACGCTGGGATAAAGTTCCACACCACCAAAGGTCTGATAGACTTGTCCGATGGAGCTTTTGAATGGCCCTGCCCACCACCTGCACCAGTTGGCGCAACTCTGCTATCTGTTGTTTGCGTATGCGCTCGTTCACCGCATAACCTTTAATAAGATACTGTTTCAATACGCTGTTTGCCCATCGCCTAAACTCAACACCTCGACGGCTCTTGACACGATAGCCAACATATATAATCATATCAAGATTATAATATTCTATTTCACGATTGACAGTTCTTGTCCCTTCTGTTTGAACTGTCGCAAATTTTGCAGTCAGCATACAAAAGATTGAAATCATTTTGCCAGCAGGAACTTGACAGATATACAGTTGGAGTTGAAGGGAGAAAATCGGATGAAATAATCTGAGTCCACCACTTTGCCATGCTCAACCTTTGAAACTAGAACCAAAGTGAAAAAGAAACTCGGGGACTTCATGATGCGTTAAACTTCCTAAACGCCTTTCTCCGTTTTTTGGGTTATTTATCCCCATATGGTAATACCTTGTGAGAATGAGTTTGTATATTGCGACATATCAACATAACTATCTGATAATCAACAACAGTAAGATTCGATGGGTGAAGTAAACATAAGCAAAGATAATTATGAACAAATCCCGGTAACGCAAGCGTGTTGCCGGGATTTTTTATGGAAGCGTGTGACCATAGATAAGGCATTTATTTTTTTTGATGCGAATTGGCGTGAGTTTTCACAAAATTATTTAGGACACTATTGCATTTCTTTTTTAAAAAACTATGATTCTTCTTGCATATTTCGCTGGGGTTATCTATCTTTGCAAAGTATAACCGACAAAACAGCAGCGATGGCAAGCAGTCCCGATTTAGTACAGTATATTGCCGACCAATGCAGTGGCGCAGGCGAGATTGTCAGCCGAAAGATGTTCGGCGACTATGGCATTTATTGCGATGGCAAAATTTTTGGACTCGTCTGCGATGATAATCTCTTTATAAAACCTACCGAAGCGGGGCGGAAAATGCTTCGTTCTATAGAACTGCGACCACCCTACGATGGTGCAAAACCTTATTATTATATAGCAGACATTGATGACGCTGAGTATCTTTCCGACCTTGTGCGCGCAACCTGCACAGACCTGCCTGCCCCCAAGCCTAAGAGAAAGAAAAAGTGATGCTGTTAACTTTATGCGAATAATGTGTTTTCGGTCATATTATATGTGATTGCGAGTTTTACCGGACAGCAATAATTCTGAAGATAATTCATGATCAACCTCGACATCCTGTCATTACCGTCCACCCACGAGTGGGTTGTCACGAGTTGAAGATGAGCGTCAAAGTTCAAACGGAATTGATCATATACACCGGGATTCTTTAAGAGCTGCTCCTTTCTCTCATTGATTTCTCTACAAGAATCTTCTAACCTCTGTGGCACTTTCAGGTAATTCATATAGGATTTTCCACCTTGTCCGGCTGTTACGTCTACCAATCGTAAATCCCCTTTTGATGAATCGAAAATGCACACACGCTCCAGCGCATAGTTTGTCCGCTTTGCCAACAGTTCATATCTCATAAATCTGTCTCTGATACACCAAAGCGGAGATTTCCAGATGCCATCCGTGTCTTTTGACAGGACAATCGTTTCAAAATGGTAGCCGTTGAAGATACAGAGTTCAACATAAAGAGCGTCTTCCGCCTTCTTGTCAAACGCATCGATACACTTTGGCATACCATTATTGATACACAAGTTCTTATCCCGAACTCGCGTAACCATTAACTTGCCAAGAGTCATGAGAGTTTGTTCTGATACAACGGATACACAATACCGAACAAATAGAGACTTCATTAAAAAAAAAGTTGCATTTTGAATGCTTTTTCACGGATAATCCGTAATTTTGCAGTGAAAAGATTGAGAATAAACATTAAAATGTTAGAAACATGAAGAAAATTAGAGCAGCCGTTGTGGGGTATGGAAACATCGGGCGTTATACGATTGAAGCCCTTCAAGCAGCAGAAGATTTTGAGATTGCCGGGATCGTGCGCAGGAAAGGAGCAGAAAACAAACCTGCAGAACTGGCCGATTACGAGGTGGTGAAAGATATAAAGGAACTGAAGGATGTAGACGTGGCTATCCTGGCCGCACCTACCCGCAGTTGTGAAGACCATGCAAAGGCCATCCTGCCATTGGGCATCAACACAGTGGACAGTTTCGACATTCACACGGAAATCCGTGGCTATCGCGAGCGTTTGATGGAATTGAACAAACAGACCGGCACGGTGAGCGTGATTGCTGCCGGATGGGATCCAGGAAGCGACTCCATCGTTCGCACCTTGATGCAGAGTCTGGCACCGAAAGGACTGAGCTATACAAATTTCGGACCAGGCATGAGCATGGGACACAGCGTCTGCGCCCGCTCAAAAGAGGGGGTGAGGAATGCACTTTCTGTAACCATTCCGCTTGGAGAAGGAATCCACCGCAGAATGGTGTATGTGGAACTGGAGGAAGGGACAAAACTGGAAGATGTGGCCGCCCGCATCAAGGCCGACCCGTATTTTGCAAGTGATGAAACGCACGTCTTTGCCGTGGCATCGGTCGATGAGGTGCGCGACATGGGGCATGGCGTGAATCTCGTTCGCAAAGGCGTGAGTGGGAAAACCCAGAACCAGCGTTTCGAGTTCAACATGAGCATCAACAACCCCGCCCTTACTGCACAGGTATTGGTCAACGTGGCCCGGGCATCGCTGCACCAACAGCCGGGCTGCTACACGATGATCGAGATACCCGTCATCGACATGCTGCCAGGCAACCGTGCCGACATTGTGGAGCATTTGGTATAAAGTGCCCAACACCCAAGTTGCGACTTTCCGGAAAACAGTTGAATGCAAAAGGAAAGTCGCATCTTCGGGAAAAAAGCAGAAATGCAAAAAGAACAAAAACAGTACGCACACGAAAAACAAGGCAAACACCATGGATATTATTTGCGAGAAAGATTACAAGACAAATGTATGGCAAGGCGGCATTACCCGCGAACTGTTTATCCATCCCAAAGAAAGCAGCCTGAAAGAACGGAATTTCGATCTCCGCATATCATCTGCCATTATCAATCTGACGGAAAGCGACTTTTCCGACTTCAGTGGCTACACACGCTACATCATGCCTCTCGAAGGCGACATTACGCTTTATCTACAGGACAAAGAGGTGAGCCTGCAACCCGGCATGCCGTTCTTGTTCAGCGGAAACGACAAGGTGAAGTCCACCAACTCCAAAGGAGCAACCGACTTCAACGTGATATTCCGCAACCATTTACCCATCGATTTCCAAATTCTTTCTCATGCTGAGATAATGGCTCCACCACACCAGACTGTTGTTTTCGCTTTGGAAAACATCAAGATTGACGGAAAAACTGTAAGGAAACACGACACAGCCCTGATGAACACCACTTTCCAATTGGAAGGCACGGCGGCCGTCATCCGCTTTTAACGGTAAAATCCTTATCGCAAAACATTTTACCCGTTGCGCCACACGAGTGGGACAAATAAAAAAGGGAGTAGGGCATCACTGCCACGCTCCCTCATACCAACTTTTAAAACCTTTTTATGAAAACAAAACTTAATATTCCATCATGACGGGCAATTGCGCTGCCTCGATAATCATTTTTTCCACCTCAACGAGGGCTGGAACACGATTCACGAGATTTTTCAGGGCATTCACCTCTTCGAGTTTCGGCTGCAAGTTTTCCGCTTTGCGGTGCCTCAATTCTTTTACCGTGTCAACCCCTGCTGCTTCGAGCAATTCGGCAAACTGAGGGCCAATGCCCTTGATGCGAATGAGGTCGGCATGATTAGTCCAAGTGAGAATCAGTTTTTCTGAAATTCCCGTCTCGGCAGACAATGTTTTCCTGCCTGCTGGTTTCGCACACTTGTCCAATAAGACATCCGTATCTTTAATACCGGCTGCCAGTAACTTTTCTGCATATACAGAACCGATACCTTCTATGTCAATAATCTTGTAAGCCATAATTTTATAGGGTTAATGGTTTAAACGTCAATAAGTGTTGCAAATATAAGATTTAATTCTTTAACTTGCAACACTTTATTTGTTTTTTCACATTTATTAATGTGTCATCTACAGGAGAATCCGCCGTTCCACCACATTGTTTTCTCACATTCGTCTATTCGTCATATTGGAACAAAGGGTCTTCGGGCAACAACATGACAGGTTTCTGCTGTGCCATTTTCAGAATGTTTTCAGGCACATATTTCTTGTCAACCACCAATCGGAACATGTACTCGCGAAACCAGTTATCGGTCATAATCAAGCATCCATTCTGTCCCCATGATGCGCCCCACGAGTTCTCCACCTTCCATTTTCTGGCATTTCCGTTCTCGTCCAGATCCACGGCAGCGAGGGTCATGGCATGGGTAGAACCGCTGTCGAAAGTAGAGATGCGCTGTGCCTTGTCCATCTTGAAATCGGTGCCCATAAGGGTAGCATAATCATAGTTGTCCACATCGCAGTAGCCCCGGTTGCGGTCAAGTTGCTTTCCAACATCATATGAGCTGTACATCTTTCTGCCGTCCTTGAGCGAGGCAATGGCCAGTTTCTCGATTTCCTCCATCGGCAAATTCAGGTATTTCCAGTTGTGCCCATCGTATGTGTGGCGGTTGTATTCCACCTCGTAGGTTTTGTAATATTCATGTCGCGGATCGTTCATCACCATGATGAAAGTGCCATTGAGCGATTCGCCCACCACATCGCGATAGAATGATTTCGGCGTATATTTCTTTGGAACGGAAACCGTTTTCCCGTCCTTATCCTTAAAGGCATACGTGAACTCTGTCACCGGCTTTCCCAACGTCATGCAGAGCATGCGGTAAATCTCGCCCAGCATTTGTTTTTTGGCCACACCCATTTCCTTTGCGCTCTTTTTCTTGGCTACCATGTCGCGCAGCACCAATCCCTGCTCACGCAACTTGCTCCTTACCAATTGTGCCATGCGAGACGTATTGTCGGCAGAATAGGTTTCGGGCACAATTTCCTTGGGCACAATTCCATACTTTTCGGTCAAGTCTGCCACGCCACAGAAAGTGCCGCCATCGTTCACCGGCCCTCTGAAAAAGAACTGAACGCGCGTATCGTCAATAGGTTTCTTGGCTGTTTCTATGATGCCTTGAAGGAAAAGGTTTGCCTTTTCCAATTGGTCGTAGAAAAACAAGTGGTTCTGCGAAAATTCCAGTGCCACGTTGTTTTTGGCCGGAACAAATCCCAGAACGGAATCGGTTCGTTGGGTAAAATTGGAGCGTATCACATTCATTCCACTGAACATCCAGCAACGCCCCGAACTTTTCTGGTCGGTGATGCTCTGCTTGGGCGTTTCCACACTGAAATGGGTGTCAAACTGTCCTTGATTGGCAAAATTCTTTGCCAGGTCGTCAATCTTGTTGGAGGCCATCGCATTGAAAAGAGCCTTGTCTGCCACCGATGTGGTTGTCAACTTGCTGAAATCACTCAACATCTGCTGCGAGATGCCACCGTTCTTTTGCTGGGCGAAAGCCGATGCACTTGTCATCAGCAGTCCCGCCATCATGAAATGTTTATAAGTCTTCATTGAATGAATAATATTGAAATTTGGTGACAAATTTAATAAAAAACCTCTTCATGTGCAAATTGCGGACAAAAAGATTACAAATCAAGCCCATAACCAAGCGTCAGCACCAGCCCTCTGTTCTTGGGCGAGAAATATTCTTTATACGTGCGCATCAGACCTATGTTGTAGCGCAAATCCAGCATGAAATTGCGGTACTCGTAGGACAAACCAAGTGGCACCGAGACATCAAAGTTGCGGAAAAGAAACCTTACGCTGCTTTCAAGTGTCTGATGACTTTCCGCCGCAGGATTGCCTTTCCTGTCCATTTTGTTCCAAACGGTATGCGAACGGGCGTCTATCAAGAAGTTGGCTTGCACCCCTAACTTTACCGCCAAACCACGGGCCAGATAGGCATTGAGCATCAGCGGAACCTGCGCATAGTGCATACTGATGTTGAAATGGGAACTCTCCATCACCAGTTCTCCAGAAGCGTCGATGTGGTCTTCGAACGACGTGCCCATGTTGGAGTAAAGCAATCCAATGGAAACGGCATAGTTCGATGTCAACTGTTTCTGCAATTCTGCTCCAAGTGTCAATCCCGTTTTATACTTTGCCTCCAGCGCATCGTCCTCACTCGGTGTGTTTTCGAGAGTAGTATAAAGTTTGTCTCCTGCAAACTTTGAGAAGTTCACACCCAACCGAGGATAGAGCGTGAGTGTTCCAGGACTTTTCTGCGCACGGACAGCAAAAGCCGATGCAAAAAACATCAGGCACAACAAAACAATGTGATTCTTCATATTCAATATATTACGTTTTGGGTTTTCTCTCTAAACGCAAAACATTGACGTTTTATTATATCTTGGCCGAACCCTTTCTTTCGCTTTTCCCACACGCCCCATTCACACCTGTCGCCGTATTTTCCGGAACTTCTCTACAACTTTCAGTCCATCCGTCCGCTCTTTTTGGGGAATCGGCTTTGCGTTTTATCTTGCCCCGTCTTCCAGTTCTATTGATTCGGGGAAAATTATCTCGTTTTCAATGTAGATATGCTCTTTCAAATTTTCAAAAAACTCTTTCAAACCATTCATCAGTTCCCTGTAATCATCGCTGCTGCCTTCTGGTACAGCATAGCCGCTCGTCAAACGTTTGATTTCCTCGTGGCGGTCGGTCTCCCCTTCATGCTCCACCATCATCACCCTGATGGGATTGCGAATGGTTCCGCAATGCATTTCCCCTACAGGCTGTCCATTTTCCGTTGCCTCCACCAATTCAAAGAGATAGGGGAAAAGCACATTCTCTTCTTTCATCAAATGGTTTTCCAAATCTTCCAGCGATTGTTCAAACAATACCTTCACATCGCCCACAGCCTTGTTTTCGTTTTCCACCTTGCGCAACAGGTTTACAATGCGAGAACCGTCCTTGCGTATTCCTCTGTGATGAATTTTCAATGCATAGTCGAGCAGCAAATCCAACGGCCACTCCTTGAAATCAAATCTTGATGTTTTCATTCTCCGTTTTCTTCTTTTTTGTTTTGATAATGCTACCGCGAGGTCTCTGGCAGCCGGACACGATGGACACGGATGCAAGCCTATCGGTAATTTTTCGGCTGCAAAGATACCTTGTCGCCATCCTCCCACTGATAACAAATGTTACCCTTGGCCAAAAAAAAAGTTAAAACATGCGCCGTGCGTGGCTTTTTGTTTATTTTTGTATTCAAAACAGGAGAAATGATTATCGATGAACACATTCAGAAAGCATTGTTGAAAAGCCCTCTGTTTCAAGGACTGGATGAAACGGAGACAGACGGCATCTTTCACGACATCCGTTTCCGGCTCGTACATTTTGCCAAGAAAGAGATATTCACCATCGCCGGCATGCCCTGCAGCCATGCCGACATCATTGTAAGGGGCGAAATGGTTGCCCGGATGATGGGCATGTCGGGCAGGGTTGTGCAGATCGACCGTTTAGGCGTGGGGGTGATGATTGCTCCCGCCTTTATCTTTGCCGCCAACAACAGTTTTCCGGTGAGCGTTGAAACCAGCGAGGACACCACCGTGTTCCGGATGCGCCCCGATGAGTTGAAACGCCTGATTGACCGCCACGAAACAATCAGGATGAACTTTATCCGCCAACTTTCCAACATCGACGTGTTTCTCACCCAGAAACTGCGGTTGGTTTCTCTATTTACCGTGAGAGAGAAAATTGCGCATTTCCTCATCGAAGCCGCCAGGAGCCAAGGAACGAGAACCATCAGGATAGACCAGTCGCGGCAAGAGATTGCCGATTCGTTCGGCATACAGAAGTTCTCCCTGCTGCGCTGTCTCTCCGACTTCGTGAACGAAGGTGCGCTCGCCATCGACGGCAAAACGATAACGATTCTCAATTCCGACAAACTGAAATGACCTCTGTCGCTTTAAAACTAAAGAATGCGGACAATCTGCATTGCGCAGTATTACACTAAGGTGCAATGGGCAGCCCTGTGTCCTCCAGACGGTCTTCCATACATCTCATTTTCGCATCAGTTCCGTGCGGATATAGGAGTCGGCCCATTGATAGTAGTCGTCCATGGCCTTTGCGGCTTTGGGGCTATTCACATCACGGCGCAGTGCATCGATGGCCTGCTCGCCGCGACGGATGATTTCGGTTTCAATGGGTTGCAGCCGCTGCACGCACCCGGTGCCCTGTTTGTTGACAAGCTTGGGCAGATTGATATAGTTGAGCCCGTTGCCGCGCGTCATGGGATAGAGTTGTTTCTTGGCTTCCAGTCCGTAGTGGCAGAGTTCGGAGAATCCATCGCCGTTGCGGACAACCACCTCCGGCAGTTTGCCCGACTTCGTGATCATGAGAGGCACCGCCACGGTGGTGAGCGGACATCCGATGATGGTCCAGCTGATGGTGAGCAACGGGTCTTCGCCGGGTTTCACGCCCTGGATCACGTCGGCCGATGCCGTATAATAGCGGGAAATGAAGTCGGTGTAGGGATACATCTTATCCACAGTACCCGATTCGGGCATGTCATCATAGAGATTCGTCTTGGTCATGCCGTTGGTAAGATGGCGCGTGGCCTGGCGCAGCAGCAGGTCACGGTTCACGCTTCCGGCAAAAGCGGCGTTTTCCATCAGATCCGAAATCGCCATATAGCGTTCAATTCCCTGGTCCAGGCTCCGGTCGCCCGTCATGGCATGATTGGTTCTCACCAGATAGCCGTAGGGCGCCACCTTCGGGTCGTTCACATCGTACTTGGTATATCCCTTGCTGCTTGTTTCGAAGTAGGCGCAATTGCCCTGTGCATCCATCACCCCGAAATTGGAATTGAGATACATGGGTTTGGACAGCGTGTCGAGCAGATGCTCGAAATCCTTCAGAGTGGCACATATTCCCAGTGCGCGCTTCATCACCTTTCCATCGTTTTCCTGCTCGGGTTTTTCCTTTCCGTTGAGATTGAAGGCATCGGTGTTGAAAATGGCAAAGCCTTTCTCGTTGTGCCCCGACCACACGTTTTCCATCTTCACATCGTTTGTGGCAACAATGCCTATAAACTTGTATTTCTCGCCTTGCAGCATGGCCACCAGGTTGTCCAAATCGTCGGCATCGCGGTTTTTCAGCAGCAGCGGCCGCCCGTCGGGTGTAATTTTCCCTGACACAATCACAGAAGTACAGGCAAACGCGCCTACGGAAACGACAGCCGCCAAGACGGCCAAAATTGTTCTTTTCATCATTTGTTCGTGTTTTTATTGATATTTTTCTTTTTTCTCCAGTCCATAAAGCCATCAGATTTTGATTCGGCAACAAAAATAAACAAAAAATCCGAATCTTCCCCACCAATCGGCTGAAACATTTGGAAATGCGTGTCGAAACAGCAGATTTGCCCACGTCCGGATGTCCATGCCAAGCAGCATCGCAACCGCAAGCCGCGTATGTCCGACAGCAAGATCATGACCATAATGGTGCTGTTCTATACCAGATCTCAAGTCTTTCTGTCCCGGATATATCTGTCAGCACATGCGCAAGTACTTTTCCCATACCGCTTCCTGCAACCGCTTCGTGGAAGGGCAGTTCACAATGGAAAACGTGGACAACATCCATCTTGTCACGAAAATAAGGAAAAACATGAAGGACTCACAGATGGATCTCTATGAAAAGATGCCGCCCGGGAAACCGTCATGCATACGGATCGTGCCAGCAATGAAAATCATTCATGCTGCAAATGCGAATCTATCATGCCATCAGCACCACTCGCACATGAAATCCGAGAAATGTCGCTCCATTTATTTTGCATTTTCTTTTTTTATCCGTATTTTTGCAGTGAAATATAAATCACCATTTCCAATGGCAGACGTTGTCCAGCAATGCTGCATCAACAGCCCACTTAACAAATCAGAACAACAAAACCGATCACTCACCGATGAATATTCAAACGAATCGCAGGAAGTGGTGGAGAAATTCAGATAAATGAATTTCAAGACAGGCGGACACAACTCTACCATGCACTACATCAGTACGCAGGTATTCCCGTTGGAAAAATCAGGGAAGGTGTTCCGAAGCAAAATTACGAAGTTGAAGGCAGTGAGCCTGAAATAAGCAAACAAAACATTTAATTATTACAATGATGAAGCGTAAAAACCTATTTTTCACCTTGTCGGCAGTGGCTCTCATGCTGTTGCCGCAGACAGTCAGGGCGCAGTTCAACTGGCCCTACAAGATAAGCAAGGGTACGATTGTTACCCAAGTGCCGGAACGCGAGGCAGGCCAGCAGGATGCCGTGAATCTGGTAGCACCCAAACTGAAAACCGTCAGAGTGGCATTCGTGGGGTTGGGCATGAGAGGCCCCGGTGCTGTGGAACGCTGGACCCACATACCCGGCATACAAATCATGGCTCTGTGCGACTATGTGAAAGAACGTGCCGAAGGCTGCCAGAAATATTTGCGCGAGGCCAGCATGCCCGCAGCCGACATCTACTATGGAGAGGACGGCTACAAGGAACTGTGCAAGCGCAAGGACATCGACGTGGTATATATCGCCACCGACTGGAAACATCACGTGCCGGTGGCAAAATGTGCCATGGAAAACGGAAAGCATGCTGCCATAGAGGTGCCGTCGGCCATGAACATGCAGGAGATATGGGATTTGATCAACCTTTCGGAAAAGACACGCAAGCACTGCATGATTCTTGAAAACTGCTGCTACGATTTCTTCGAGCTGAACTCGCTGAACATGGCGCAGAAAGGATTGTTCGGTGAGGTGATCTATGTGCAGGGAGCCTACCGCCACGACTTGAGTCCGTTCTGGGATTACTATTGGAAAAAGGATGGCAATGACAAACTGGGATGGCGCTTGGAATACAACAAGAACTTCCGCGGCGATGTGTATGCCACGCACGGGCTGGGTCCGATTGCGCAGGTTCTCGACATCCATCGCGGCGACCGCATGCGCACGCTGGTGGCAATGGACACGAAATCGTTCAACGGAAAGAAACTGGTGGAGGAACGGACGGGCGAGAAATGCGAGGATTTCTGCAACGGCGACCACACCACCACACTCATCAGCACCGAGAAGGGAAAGGTAATCGAGATTCACCACAACGTGATGACACCGCAGCCCTACAACCGTATGTACCAGCTTACGGGTACAACGGGCTTTGCCAACAAATATCCCCAAGAGGGCTATGCCCTTTCTTCCAAAGACATGGCGAATGCGGGCATCAAGCCGTCTGCCGACAATCTCTCGGGTCACGACTATCTCTCTGATGCCGACACCAAGGCACTGGTAGAAAAATACATCAGCCCTATCGTGAAGAAATATGGCGACGAGGCAAAGGAAGTGGGCGGTCACGGCGGCATGGACTTCATCATGGACAGCCGTTTTGTGTATTGCCTGCAGAACGGACTGCCTTTGGACATGGACGTATATGACCTTGCCGAGTGGTGCTGCCTTGCCGAATTGGGTGCCATTTCGATGGACAACGGCAACCTGCCGGTTGAAGTTCCCGACTTCACCCGTGGCAACTGGAACAAGGTAAAGGGCTTCTCTCACGCTTACGCATCGCCCGAGGAAGAGGCTGCAACACTGGCGGAAGCTAAGGCTTTCACAGCACAGTTGAAGGAAAAGGGCAAGAAGTTCTGGGAGAAATTCGACAAGAAGAACAAGAAAGCCAAGAAATAAACCATTGCGATTGCCTGCCAGGATGCTTTTTGAAGAAAGACCCGGCGGGCAACCGCTCATCTTCATTTTCGCCCCATCACTTTCAGCGTCACTGGCCTTTGTCTGTGGAAATAGACAACTACAGACTCGGAGAAATATCCTTCTTCAGGCAATTGAACCACAACGGAAACTTGTCCTTTTTGCCCACATTCAATAATCTCATGTGGATAAATTACATGAGTACACTTACAACTTGTCATAATTGTGTCAATAACCTGCCTGCATCCAGTATCGTTGTAGCAAGTATGTCAACAAGAACAATCCCGACATAGTGCTTTCAACTAAGGAATGGAGAGCATTACCCAAAGAGGAGCGAGACAACTACACCAAGCAGACTGCCTCAAAGGATTATGTTGAGTGTGTGTCTTATGCCAAGGTGTGGGGAGAGACGAGAAAAGCAAAGTCGGAATATCTCTCGCAACTTCATACAGACTATCACAATGAGGTTGGCCGCAAGTATGGTCTTGCACGCGGTATCCCTTACAATGAATTGTCCGAGGAGGAGAAACGAGGACGAAGGCATAAGAACAAGGTGGTTCTTGAAGCCGAGCGACAGGCGAAAGCTGCTCTTGACAAGGTGGAGAAATACGCTGTTCTTGCCACTATCGACAAGCAAGAGCTCACCTTCCCTCTTCTCAATATCAAGACACCTGTTCAAGAGGCAATGGATGCCGTTAAGAAAGAACTTGCCATTCCTATTCCTGCACTTATCGGGCAAAAGGCGTGGCGTGAGGAGCGGACAACAAACATCAATGATGCTATCAAAGCTCTTGTAGCAGCCATCAATGCAGAACGTGACAAGCAGAATAATGGTATACGAGCATCTGTCAACAAAACTTACACTTACTATAGGGGTTGTCGTTTAATTCTAAGAATTCAATATCTATAGACGAGGGTATGCCTTCCGAGGTTGCCATCGTCTGCTTA
>JALFBL010000043.1 GCA_022773395.1 Prevotella sp. | reverse complement strand
GGCAGACAAACTCACCAGCGATGAAGCAACAGCGAAGTATTTCGAGCAAATCGGCGGTGACATGTACTTCCAAGACTTTACAAGCGGCCAACTCACCGGCTTTGATTTCAAATTCAACGATAATGCCGACTATGCACTCATCACCATGGGCTACGACAAATACGGCATTGCCTGCAGCATGTCAAGGTCTGATTTCAAGACCCCTGCCAAGCCGCTCGTAGGCAATCCTCTCGTGACATGCGAACTGGTAGAAGTAAACCAAGACAATTTTACCGTCAAGTTCACTCCCAATGCCGATGTCAAAGGCTATTCTTTCTGCTCTTTCGACAAGGGGACAGCACAGCAGCAGTTCGACCAATGGGGTGCTTTCTTCGGCTACACCACTTTCGGTGACATGATCAAGGGTTTCTGCCAAAACGAATACACAGAAGAATATACCAATACTTGGACAAAAATGCAGCCTGGAAAAGAATATGAAGTTGTGGTTCAGGCATGGGATGCGGCAGACACCTACGCAGAGCCTCAGTATTTCTACGTCACCACAAAGTCGTTCGGCGGTGAAGGAGTGGCTCAAGTAGAAATCAAGATCGGTGACTTCAACGGCGATGCTTCTACCGGCTATCACCAGCGCGTCATCTATACGCCCAACGACCAGACGGCATTGCACCGCGACATCCTCATTGAGAAAGCAACCTTCGAGAAAGAAGGATGGGGAGAAGAAGGCACGATCAACTTCCTGAAATCCGACAATCCCGGTGACCCCTATTGGAATCAATACGGTGTGGACGATGTAGAATGGAAAGCCGATCCTTCCACCACTTACTTTGCTTGCTCTCTTGCAAAGAACGCCAAAGACGAATGGGGTCCCCTCACAAAGGTAGAGTTCACCACTCCTGACAAGACTCCTGCAGCTTCGCGCAGCCAATCGATGGGCAAGCGCATCCTTAGGGGAATCAGCGAAGGCACTGCGAAAATTCCGTTCACCAAGAAGATGAACAGCAAAGCGTCTTTCAAGCTGGAACAGAAATAAGATTTAGATACTAAAGAAGAAATATATAACTTGATTTAATAGGGTAATAGTAGAGAACAGCAAAGGGATGAGGGACATGTTCCCTCCCCTTTCTCTCTCGAGAACGGAAACAAGAATATTTTGTTCAGAATAATAGAGGTAATTAAAGAAAAAGTGTCGGGAGACACGGAAAGAATAAGGGTAAAAATAAGGCAGTAATTGTAAAGTGATGTTTACAGAGATGTAAACGAAAGATAGGATTTATTTGGAAACAATGTCATCTCTCTATATTGTTTGCCAGCTTTTAATAATCCTACCAATTATGATAAAAAAAGAATAGGGTTTTCAGAGGATAACAAGAGTGCGCAGGCCTAGGGTTAAAATCCTGCCTGCGCATTTCCTTTTTCACCGTCTCCGGCATTTATCTCATTGCCTTTTTCCGGCAGCTTCCATCTGTATATTTCACCACATGGACTCCTTTTGCCGTTTTTCCGGCTCGTGCTCCGTTGAGGCTGTAAACCTCCGTCACCGCCTTTTCCTGTCGGTCGGCCGGCACATTGCCCACTCCAGTTGTTTCCGTCCACGTGAACGTGTACCTGTTCACCTCCTCGCCTTCATTCTCCTCACAGCCGACCACATATCCCGCCGCGTCCAGTTCATAAGTATATTTCACTTCTTCGGTATATGAACCATCCTCATAAACAACGGTCTTTTTTGATGCCGGCAGATTCTTGATGCACTTTCCAAAATAGCCATAGGGAAACAATTGTCCGTAGCTCATTTCATCAATATGGCTGCATTCGTAGGGCATTAGCAGTACCCCAGCCTCTCCCTTTGCCGTCTTTTCTGTATATTGCACGGTTGTTTCTGCCTTCAATTTGTTCTTCAGATAATAGTCAATGCGGGTGATGTTACCATTCTCCCAAGTGAAGACTGCCTTTCCTTCCTTTCCGTGATTAATCAGGATTTCCGACAGTTTCCCCTCCGTATCATACTCAAAGACATTGGAAAACTCCTCCGTCCTGTCATTCAAATTGCACCGAAACACCCTGTCATTCCTTAGCAGCAAGTCGGCCTTCAGGTTCAGGTTGTCATCGGGCGATACCATTTTCAGGGTCCATTCCACCTTGTCACCCGTTGCCGAATACACATAATTTTGTTCCACCGTTCCGGGCATGCTAGTTTCTTCGTTGGTCAGGATATGCACCAGCCTTCCCTGCTCGTCGTACCCCAGGTCATAACCCGTTTTTATGGTTTCGCCATCTTCTTCAGACTCGAAAACAATCTTGTCCAATCTTTTTTCTGTTTGTGCTCCTGCGGTCATGCAGAAAAGCAGTGCCGCCAACATCATTGTCTTTTTCATCATTTCATCAATCAGTACATTATCACATGAAAAAGGCAGCAAAGAAGTCCTTTCGGTTCCCCCTTGCTGCCCTGTTTTTGTTTGATAGGCCTATGCCTTAGAGGTTCGGATTGATTTTGTTCCACTCAGAGATGGGAGGAACAATGTTCAGCGTAACCAGCTCGTCGCGCATCTTGCAGAGGTGCTCGTAACTTGCGTCCAGTTTGGCGTTCTCCTCGGCTGTGCCCTGCGGAACGTTGAATGTGCATCCGTTCTGGTCGAGCGTAGTGTCCATGGCCATCATGATGTGGTTGTACTTTTCGGTCTTCACGTATGTACCTGCGGGCCAACGGAACTTCTCGCCGCCCATCACCGAGCGGATCATTTCAACCGAGAGATAAGCGGGGCTTTGGAACGAAGAACGTCCGCGCAGTTCGATGATTTTTGCACCTCCCTTTGTAACGGCTGTTTTCATCTCTTCCCATTCGGCTGCCGTAAACTCGTCGGTACCCACGATGTCGGTCAAGTTGCGGCCGGCAATCTTAACGTGGCTTCCAAACACTGCCATCTGCTCGCCGTGTCCGCCGTAGGTGGCGCATCCGGTCACCTCGCTTTGCATCACGTTGAATTTCTTGGCCAGTGCGCTCTGCAAACGTGTGGAGTCGAGACCTGCCAAGGTGGTAACCTGTCCGGGTTTCAAACCAGAATACAGCAAAGTTACCAGTCCGGTAAGGTCGGCAGGGTTGAAGATAATGACAACATGCTTTACGTCGGGGCAGTATTTCTTGATGTTCTGTCCCAGTTCTTCAGCAATTTTGCAGTTGCCTGCGAGCAGATCCTCACGTGTCATGCCAGCCTTGCGGGGTGCGCCACCTGAAGAAATGATATATTTTGCGTCTTTGAAAGCCTCTTCCACATCGGTGGTAGCCGTAATTTTCACATCGCCGAAACCGCTCTGGCGCATTTCTTCTGCCACACCCTCGGGCGAGAATACGTCGTAGAGACAGATGTCACTTGTCAGACCCATCATCAAAGCAGTCTGCACCATGTTTGAACCGATCATTCCGGCTGCGCCTACAATGGTCAGTTTCTCATTTGTTAAAAATGCCATAATTTTTCTTGTTTTAAAGTGTGAAACATTGTCAGTGCAAAGATAGTGCAAATAGAATACAATGCAAAATAAAAAACATTTTTTATTAAAAGTTATGTAATCACTTGGCGCATATTTATAAAAACACTAATTTTGTTGGACATTTTCATTAATCTTAAATTATCACTTAATATTATGCTTACACCGGAAGAAATTGAAAAATCGGGTTTTGCTACAAGAGCAGTACACGTAGGTGCCGAGAAAAACATGTATGGAACGCTTTCGTCGCCCATCTACCAGACATCCACATTCGTATTCGAGAACGCCGAACAGGGCGGCAGACGTTTTGCCCTGGAAGAGAGCGGATATATCTATACCCGTCTGGGCAACCCCACCTGCACGGCCGTTGAGCAGAAAGTTGCCTCGCTGGAGGGCGGTGAGGCCTGTGTCAGCGCATCATCGGGCATGGGCGCCATCACGTCTGCCATCTGGGTGTGCGTGCAGGCAGGCGACCACATCGTGGCAGGAAAAACGCTCTATGGCTGCACCTACGCCTTTTTGGAGCACGGTTTGTCACGATACGGCGTAGAAGTAACCTTCGTAGATATGCGCAACCCCGAGGAAGTGAAGCAAGCCATGCGCCCCAACACCAAACTGGTGTATGTGGAGACACCGGCCAACCCCAACATGCACATTGCCGACATCGAGGCCATTGCCGCAATAGCCCACAGCCAGGAAGGAGTGAAAGTCATGGTGGACAACACCTACTGCACACCCTATCTCTGCCGCCCCTTGAGCCATGGAGCCGATGTGGTGGTTCACTCTGCCACCAAGTTCCTCAACGGCCACGGTGACGTGATTGCGGGATTTGTGGTGGGCACACAGGAATACATCGACCAAGTAAGACTGGTGGGCATCAAGGACCTCACAGGCTCGGTGCTGGGTCCGTTCGAGGCGTTCCTCATCAATCGCGGTCTTAAAACACTCCACGTGCGCATGGACAGGCACTGCTCCAACGCACAGAAAGTGGCAGAATATTTGGAGAAACACCCCAAGGTGGAGAGCATAGCCTATCCCGGACTGAAGTGCTTCCCACAATACGATTTGGCAAAAAAATACATGAAGATGCCCGGATCGATGATTGCCTTCGAGGTGAAGGGCGGACTGGAAGCCGGCCGAACACTCATGAACAGCGTGCATCTCTGTTCGCTGGCCGTGAGCCTGGGCGACACCGAAACGCTCATAGAGCATCCCGCCTCCATGACCCACTCACCCTACACGCCCGAAGAACGTGCCGCCTCCAACATATCTGAGGGACTGGTGCGCCTCTCCGTAGGACTGGAAGATACCGAGGATATCATCGCTGACCTGGAGCAGGCACTGGCCAAAATCTGACGTTAAAATTCTTTTTTCATATTGTTTAAGTGATTCCCATCTCTTGTTGAAAAAGGGATGGGATTTTTTTTATGTTCCTCCCCTACCCTTTTCCGCCTTACCTGCAACCATTCAGTTCCACACTTGTGAAACGTGAAATAACATTTTTATCCCGACACTCAATATCTGCCTGAAAAAAGTTATTTTTGGAGTGGCAAGTAAGTAGGCCATCATTTACAATGGTCTTTCGAGATCAACATTCAGTTTGGCTTCGTATGCCCGTAGAGTGATCATTGGCCGTAGGAGACCTTATTGTTTAGCATTGTTTTTGACGAGGAAACTTTTCAGGGTTCAAAAAAATAAACTCAGTTTTTCAACTCTTATCCAGTCTTTTCTTTCTTCGACGAACCAAAACCCGCATACCTACTACAGGCCATGTAGGGAAACGGCGCGTTTCACGGCGCACCATGGGGATATCCCAGAGCAGGAAACCGAGGGCAAGAATGCCACTGATGTAGAGCACCCAGCCATAGAGTTGCTTGATGGTGACGGCCAACATTGACGGGATGAAACCGCCCATCCATTGTCTGACGTCGAAGGGAGCTGAGGTGAAGGCCGGGAGGTCGAGGTAGGCGGTGTAGCGCAGAATGTTGTCGGCCATATAGTAGCGTATGCCCCAGGCGTAGAGGGCACAGCCGATGACACCACCGATATACATGTGCATGAAGTTGAACACCGAGAGCGACTGAAAGAAATGCTCGAAGGTCATGATCTCATGGAGACTCCACATGAGTGCGATACTCAGCACGGCATAACCAAAGCCCCTGAAGGACAGTGGCAGGCGCAGGACCTCGATGTTGATGTGGCCGGCCACGAGGAAATAGAACCCGCAGGCATAGAGCGTCACGCCGAGCAGCCCGATGGCAATGAGCTTATAGACGTTGAAGCGCCATCGTTTCAGCCAGAGCCACGAGAGCAGGCACCCGGCCCAGATGCCGGGCAGCGACCACAGCGTGAGGGCATGAGAGGTGATCACTTCGTAGTCCATCACCTCCTCGTAGAACACTTCTTCGAGCACGTGCTCCGAAGCCAGCAGCCCTTCCACGACAGCCATAATCAGAAGGATGGGAACGAGGTGGCGGTACGTCCACATCTTGGGTTCAAAGTAAGGCTTCTGCTTTGTCCACATACGGTGCAGACAACCGCCGAGGGTGATGAGCGATGTGCCGGTAAGCGTGCGGATGGTGGGCGAATGCCACCAGTCGAGCCAGTCGCCATAATTGAATATATAGGCAATCTGCAAGCCGAGGAGGCTCCAGAAAGCAGCCCCCAGCCAGTCGATGTCGCGCAGTGGCACATGTTCGGGCATCGGGCGCCATGGGCGCGTGAGAAAGAGCTGGAGGGCGACGACAAGCATCATCAATCCTATCACGAACCAGTGCGAGGCGTACCAGTGGAAGTCGTGCGCAAAGAAAGCACCATACCACATCTGCACCTCGATGCTGGTCAGCAGCACGATGTGCAGACAGGGAAAGAACACACCCATGTTGCGGGTGGGTGTCATCCACAGCTGGATGTTCGACATGCTTTCAAACGTTCCCTGAATCTTGGCCATACCTGCCACGAAACACAATACCCACATCAGCGGCAGAAACGTGACGTGTGTGAAGAGCCAGTTGCACAGCACCAGTACCAACGCGGCAGTTATGAGCAGTGAACGGTTGGTGAAACGGAACTTCATCCGGAACAGCACGGGGAAGTAGATGGCCATGCCGGCCAGATTTGAATAGAGGCACATCGTCACATCCTCACGCATGATGGCCTGTCCGCCAATCATCTCGTTCAGTGCGCCCAGATAGACGCAGCCGCCAAGCTGGAAGCAGAAAGCCTGCAGGACGTAAAGCCAGGGCCGCAACCATGACGGCACGAAGCCGCGGAACATCGGCATGGAGAAAGGGGGGATTTTCTGTTCCATCAGTATGCCACTTCACATTCCACATTGAGTCCGGCACGGAGGTTCCGCAAGTCTTCGGGCTTGTTGCCTTTGAGGCTGATGCGGACGGGAACACGTTGTTCCACTTTCACGAAATTGCCGGTGGCGTTGTCTTGCGGGATGATACCGTAGGCACTTCCGGTAGCATCGGAGATACGTTCCACGATGCCTGTATATTCCACGCCGGGTACAGCATCGGCCTTGATGCGCACCTTGGCACCAACGGCGATGTGCGGCAGTTGTGTCTCGCGGTAGTTGGCCACGACCCACAGCTCATTGCCTGCCACGATATCCACCATCGTTTGTCCCGGCTGCACGAGTTGTCCCTCGTGGATTTCCTTGCGCCCCACCACACCGTCGGCAGTGGCGGTGATGACCGTGTAGGAAAGGTTCAGGCGGGCCAGGTCAAGCCGTGTGCGGGCCACCTCGATGGCGGCCTCGCTCTGCTGGAGATGATGGCCTTGTTCGCTTCGCACCAGTGTCTGCGAACGGCGCTGGCGGTTGGCTGCCTCGTAGCGGGCACGGGCACCGAGGTAGGCGGTGTGGATGTTGTCGGCCTGTTGCTGGGTGACGCTCCGTTCTGCAAGCAGTTTCTGGAAACGGGCATCTTCGCGCCGGGCATTCTCCATCGTGGCGCGCAGTTCCTCAATGGTGGCCTCCGTCACACCGATATTGCTGCTTGTGGTAGCCATCACCGTTGTAGTGGCGCGACTGCCAGCCTCGGCGTTGGCAAGTTCCGCCTCGGCCTGTGCAAGAGCCAGCCGGAACTCGGCATCCTCGATGATGACAAGCGTGTCGCCCTTGTGGACCGGCTGGAACTCTTCGAAGCGTATTTCCCTGATGAAACCCTGCACACGGGTGTTGATGGGCGTGATGTGCTGCTGTACATGGGCATTGTCTGTCCATTCCACACGACCAAAGTGGGCAAAGTTAAGGATGACGACGGTGGCACCCGCGATGAGCAGTGCCAGGACGATGATGTTGTAAGTCCAACGCAAGATTTTTTTTCTTTCCATTATATTATAGTGTGTTGCTGATGTATTTGAGTTGATAATAGTTGTAAATCACATTGATGCGTGCGCTGACCAATGCCAGCTCGGCATCGAGCTTCACGTTGGCCGCATCTACCATGTCGGTGATGAGCGCCAGCCCGTTCTCGTAGCGGTTCTGGATAATGCGGTAATTCTGTGCGGCAAGTTCTACGCTCTTCTGCTGTGTGCCAAGTTCCGTGAAGGCAGTGAGATAGTTGGTGTAAGCGGCCTGGATGGCATTCTCCACACTTTCGGCTGCCTCGCGTTGCTGCTGTTGGCTATGGTGTACGGCGGTACGTGCCTGGCGAAGGCTCTTGTTGTTCTTCCACAGCGACGATAGGTTATACGTCACGCCCACGCCTACGTACCAATAATTGATATTCTTGTCCAGTGTAGGAATCTCAAAGGTGACAGGGCCATTAAAGTGGTCTTCTGCCACCAATGCCACCTTTGGCAGAAGCTCTGCCCGTTGCAGTTGCACTTTCTGTTTGGCCATACGTGTGCCGATGTCTGCTTTCTGAAGCCCCGTGTGGTTGAGTGCTGCGGTCTGCTGCCACTCCATCTCGCTCTCCTGAGGGCATAAGGCCGTCATGAAATCATCGTCAGGAAGAATTGTGATGGCGGTGTCCAGACCCAGTGCTGTGGCGAGCTGATGGCTGATGATGCGTTGTGCGTCCTGCACTCGGGCACGTCCTAAAAGCAAGTTCTCGCGTTGCAGCTCATGGCGCGTGATATCGTTCTCCAATGCCACTCCCTGCTCCATGCGATGTCGTGTCTGGCAGATGAGCGTGTCGGCGAGTGCGATGTTCTGGTCGAATACGGTTTCCTGATGGCGCAGGTTGTGCAGTTGCAGGTAGTGTCCCGTCAGGAGGAACCGTACACGTTGGCGATTCTCCTGTGCTTCCACCTCTGCCAGCTTCCGGTTGAGCTTTGCCAGACGGATGCCGCTTGTGATGGCACCGCCGCTATAGACGGTCTGCCGAGCCATCAGGGCAAAGTTGTTGCCGAAGTGCGGAGTTGTGGCTGTGATTTTATTTTTAAAAGGACGGTCCCAGATCTGCACATTGCCCAGATAGCTCACGGAAACAGAAGTTTCTATGGTCGGACTCCGTGCAGCCTTGGCAACATCCACGCCCTCACGAGCTTCCGTGATGGCGGTGTTGAAGGATTGAATAGAAGCATTGTTCGACTCTGCAATGTCATAAAGTTGCTGGAGTCTGATTTTCAACGGCTCTGAACCATAAGAGCAGAGTGAGGCGACTGTGGCGAAGACCGTCACGAGCCAACGTTTCCTTGTTTTCATTATGATTTTCGAATATTTTAGTTTGAAATCTTTTGACCGGTGCCAGCCCTGGCCTTTGTCATTTATCTTGCATTTGCGGTTGCAAAGGTACTTTTTTTTTCAATAAGTTGTAACCTGTGGGAATAAAAAAGTTAACATAAATTAATACTTTACGAATTGCAAAAAAGTGTTGAAACCCTTAAATTTTCGCCATTTTTTCTGCCAGGATTTTGCGCGAAAGAGAATTTCAAAGAATCATCCGCTGCAGAAATGCTGCTGAATGGCACGATGTCTGCCATTCCGGCGATTTCCGAAAAACGGTACTTTGCAGGGCAAGAAATCATCCGTTGCCCGAAAATGGTTGATGCGCGAAAACACAAGGCACCGGCGATGGGCAGGCAACGCATCATTGCCTGGACACCAACGAATGCCCCGTTGCAAAACAGCCGTTGCGCCATTTTCTCAAAACACTTGTAGTCAACGACTTGCAGAAACACTGTTTTTTGCCGTATTTGCGTTCTCGGAAAGAAAATTTTCAAATACGCCAAAATTCGTGTTAAAAATCTGCCGCCCAATTGTTAAAAAGCCAACGGCCAAGGGAAGAATCGCCCAGAATCGGCGCCGTCATATCCGATAATTCGCTATATTTGCAGCATTATCCCGACAAAACAAACAGAAAGTGATGAATCTCACCCACTCCAACGACAGCCGCGAACGCAAAATCTACAAGGTGACAATAGCCGGTGCGGCCATCAACACCTTTCTGCTGCTGTTCAAGTTTGCAGCGGGCATTCTCGGCCATTCTGCCGCCATGATCGCCGATGCCGTTCACTCGCTGTCCGACTTCGTCACCGACCTCATCGTGATGCTCTTCGTGCGCCTGGGCAACAAGCCCAAGGACAAGGATCACGACTATGGGCACGGCAAATACGAGACCCTGGCCACGGCCATCATTGGCATGGCACTGCTGGGCGTGGGCGTGATGATCTGCCACAACGGCATCGTGAAAATCTACCAAACCATCAACGGACAGCCACCGGCACAACCGGGATGGATCGCCCTCGCGGCTGCCCTCGCCAGCATTCTGCTCAAGGAATGGGCCTACAGATTCACCGCAGCCACGGGCAAAGAAGTAGGATCGGAAGCGGTGGTGGCCAATGCCTGGCACCATCGCAGCGACGCCCTCTCGTCCATTGGCACGGCTTTCGGCATAGGCGGCGCCATCCTTCTGGGCAAGCAGTGGGCCGTACTGGATCCCATCGCTGCCATCGTGGTGAGTTTTTTCATCGTGAAGGCCGCCTTCCAGCTCATTCGCACCGCCTTCGGCGACTTGCTGGAAAAGAGCCTGCCCGACGAAATGGAAGACCAAATGGTGCAGATTGCCGAAAGCGAGGACGGTGTGGGACAGGTACACAACCTGCACACAAGGCGCATAGGCAACAACATTGCCATTGAAATGCACATACGCATGGACGGCAGCACATCGCTCTACACGGCGCACGAGCGCGCCTCACGCATAGAAAAGAAACTCAGAGAGAGGTTCGGAGCGGAAACACACATCAACCTGCACGTGGAACCGCTCAAAGTGAACGGGCAATACCAGAAACCCGTGTAAATGGATTTTCCGGTGGAATTTTAGCCCCTAAACCGATTTTTTACGTTATCTTTGCACCATAAAAATTATGATTGTCATGGAACAGAAACTTGTAATTTACAATACGCTGACTCGGCAAAAAGAGAGATTTGAACCCCTGCACGCACCCAATGTGGGCATGTATGTGTGCGGTCCCACCGTCTATGGCGACCCCCATCTGGGGCACGCCCGCCCCGCCATCACGTTCGACATCCTGTTCAGGTATCTGAAACACATCGGATACAAGGTGCGCTACGTGCGCAACATCACCGATGTGGGCCACCTGGAGCACGATGCCGATGAGGGCGATGACAAAATCGCAAAGAAGGCAAGGCTGGAGCAACTGGAACCCATGGAAATTGCGCAGCTCTACACCAACCGCTACCACCAGGCCATGGAGGCACTCAACGTGTTGCCGCCGAGCATTGAACCGCACGCCACAGGGCACATCATCGAGCAGCAACAGCTGGTGCAGAAAATTCTCGACAACGGGTTCGCCTACGAGAGCGGAGGGTCGGTCTATTTCGACACCGAGAAATACAACCAGAAGTTCCATTATGGAAAACTGAGCGGCAGAAACCTGGAAGATGTCATCAACAACAGCCGCAAGCTGGACGGCGTGGACGAAAAGCGCAGCCAAGTGGATTTCGCCCTGTGGAAGAAAGCACAGCC
>JALFBL010000035.1 GCA_022773395.1 Prevotella sp. | reverse complement strand
ATACTGGTAGCCGCCATCTTCCAGTCTGTCAACAATCGTTTCGCCATTGCCCGAATCAAAAGCCCCAATTCTTTCCAGTAAGTTTTTGTGGAAAGGTTGCAGCTGATCGTCCACCATCAGTTGGAAAAACAGTTCATGCCCGTTATGTTCCATTCTAAACGGTTCGAAAGAAGGCAGCAGATGCATTCCATTTGTTTGCCCTTTTTTGAATCCGATGCTGACATTGAAATCCGCAATTCTAAAGTCATTCAAGTCAAATTCGTTCGCCCGCTTATTTGGCTGATTCCCCATTTTTCTTTTTGTCTGTGGTTTTCAGTTGTTCCCTGAGCAATTCTGCCGGTATTTCAACAGGTTTGAATTGGAATTCGCCAACTGTCAGATATTTCACATCAAATGCATGGCCTTTGGTGTATTTTGCCTTCATCTTCAGATACTTCTTGTCAATATCTTTTCTGTTCTGTGCAAAAACAAAAACCACGGTTCTGTTTCTTTCAAATTTATTATTGGTAAGATATTCTTTCAGTTGGTTGGAATAGTGTTCACGCCCCCAAAGAAAATCGGTTCTCTCCTCAACTCCCACATTTTCTATTTCTTGTATGTCTGTGAAATAGACTGTAGAGTCATTGAATGAGGCAGCAAATCCAAATCCATAAACTTTATTGACAATTCTCGCTTTTGCCGACAAGTTCAAACTGAGCATCAACAGCGGCAGCATTAAAACAAAAAATCTTTTTTTATTCATCTTCAATATAATGTCCTTACATTTAATTTCCTTGTCAAGCAGCATCTATTCGCTCCATGCCATTTGTCTTTTCGTCGTTTGCAAATCATCCCAAATAAGTTCTGAGAAACTTATTGTTAGTGTTGTGGCGCAATCGTCTGATGGCTTTTTCTTTTATTTGCCTTACACGCTCGCGTGTCAAACCATATTTATCGCCAATCTCCTCGAGCGTCATTTCCGGTTGATTGATGCCGAAAAATGCTTCAATAATATTTCTCTCGCGCTCGTTGAGTGCCTGTAATACTCGCCCGATTTCTTTCCGAAGCGATTCCATTACCAAAGCCTTGTCGGCCATAGGCGCATCATCGTTCACCAGCACGTCAAGCAGACTGTTTTCTTCGCTGTCAGAGAATGGTGCATCCATGCTTACATGTCGTCCGTTCACTTTGATGGCATCTTCTATCTTGTCATGTGGAATGTCTGTCTTCTCCGCAATTTCCTCTATGCTGGGATGCCGTTCATACTCCTGTTCAAACTTGTTCAGGATGCGATTGATCTTGTTTACGCTTCCCACTTGATTCAAGGGAAGGCGGACGATGCGGCTCTGTTCCGCAATTGCCTGCAATATGCTTTGACGAATCCACCATACGGCGTAAGAAATGAACTTGAATCCACGTGTCTCGTCAAATTTTTCGGCAGCCTTGATCAGTCCCATGTTACCTTCGTTGATAAGGTCGGACAGGCTCAATCCCTGATTTTGATACTGTTTTGCCACAGAAACAACAAACCTCAAATTGGCTCTTGTCAACTTTTCCAAAGCTTTCCGGTCGCCTTTTCTTATTCTTTGGGCAAGTTCAACTTCCTCTTCTACAGAAATAAGTTCTTCATGTCCTATCTCCTGAAGATATTTTTCAAGCGAAGCGGTTTCTCTGTTCGTTATAGATTTGGCAATTTTCAGTTGTCTCATGGTTCTATGGGTTAAGCAGATGCAAAAATAAAACATTTGATGCAGAGTTGCAAATAAACATCTGTTTTTTTTTCATTTTGCCATTTTGGACAATGAAGCCAAACCATGTTTAGAAGGTTAAGCGTATCTATTGTATTAAATATAAGAATGTGTCGGAAAAGTTTTTAAAACGCCTTTCCGACACATCGTCATATCATTCCGTACAAATAATGCTTATTAGTCCTTTTGCAGCATCACCACAAAATAAGCCTTTTTCCCTGAAGGCTGGACGCCCTTTACAACTAATACGGGATCTTTGCTGGTAGATGCCTCTTTCACCGCCTGTTGCAAATCTTCTATGGTCTTCATCGGCATGTCATTCACGTTCTGGATAATGAATTTTTCCGTGATTCCTGCATCCTTGAATGCACCCTTGTTTATCTTCAGTACAGTCAGTCCGTAGTTGATGCCCAACTGTTCTTTTTCTGCCGAGTTCACTTCGCGCAAATTGGCACCCAAAACATCCAGGTCTGCCATCTTTACAACATTTGTATTACCCTGTGCATTCTTCAAAGTGATGTCAGTTGTTTTCTTTGCCTTATTGCGCAAATAAGTAATCGTCACCTTATCGCCCGGACGTTTCTTGCCAAAAAGAAATTCTTGCAGTTCTGCCATCTTGGTAAGTTTCTTGCCGTCAATCTCTGTGATGACATCACCTTCTTTCAATCCGGAAGCAGCTGCAGAGCCGTCTTCAGAAACTTTTGCGATATATATGCCATCAACAGTACCGAGGTCGATTTCTTTTCCTTTCGCCTTTTCCATATCTATATAATCGCGCACATCTTGTCCTTGAATGCCCAACAGCGCACGTTGAACGGTACCATATTTTTTCAAATCGTCCACCACCTTGTTCATAATGCTTGTGGGAATGGCAAAACCGTAGCCGCTGTATGAACCGGTTTCGGAATAGAGCATGGAGTTGATGCCCACCAATTCGCCATTGACGTTGACCAACGCACCACCTGAGTTTCCACGATTAATGGCAGCGTCTGTCTGGATAAAACTTTCCACTTCATTCGCTCCTCTCATGGAACGAGCCTTAGCACTGACAATTCCCGACGTAACGGTTGTTCCGAGGAACAACGGATTGCCGATGGCCAGTACCCATTCGCCAATCTTCAGTTTCTGACTGTCGCCAATGGTGATGGTAGGCAGATTTTTCCCATTCACCTTGATTAAGGCCAAATCGGAAGTCTTGTCTGTACCAATAATGGTTGCCGAAAATTCTCTATTGTCTGTTAGCGTGACGGTAATTTCATCGGCTCCATCTACTACATGGTTATTGGTCACAATGTATCCATCGGCCGAAATGATGACTCCCGAACCAGACCCTTGCCTTTTGGGCGTTTGTACTTTTCGTTTCTGTTTTTCACCTCCTTGGTTGGGAGTGCCGAAAAAGTCAAACGGATTTCCAAAAAAATCGCTGAACGGATCTTGAATCTCTACTGTTTGAATCTTGCTGTTTTGTACTACCTTCACTGTGACCACAGAGGGTAGTGCCTTTTCGGCTGCATAAGTCAAATCAACAGGTTGTCCAGGGGTTGCCACTGAAGAAGCCGCCTTTTCGGCATATACTTTTGTAAACGAACCTGCCGAAAACACCAACGCTATGCCACACATCGCATACACTAAATAGTTTGAAACCTTTTTCATATACGTCATTTTATATTTAAATTGTTATTATTGCCATCCAAAACTGCATCAGCAATCGATTGGCGCTTACCGTTCTAACTGTATGCAAAAATAAGGGCAATAAATGTAAAAGTTGTCTTTCCACCATTTGTTTTGTTCTCTTTTAACAATCATATTCTCGCCGTTAAAAGTAATTTGCGTGTTTCTTCCTCATTTTTACATTCATTTATCATTGCTTTGAGACAATTTGGCAGACTGTCCCATACGAATGTGTGCCATGGGCAAATGCAAATGTCATGCAGGACTTTCATTGTATCTGCAAATGGTGCTTTTCCATCTCGTACAGGTGTCCTTTGGTCTCTGATATTGGAGAGGTGGGATTGGGCGTGTCGCAAACGAATAACATCGAGAAGAAGCGGCAAGATGCGCTATTTGTCATCCTGCCGTTTTTTCTCGCTTTCATACGAATCCTCTATTCTGTTTGGAGTTGGAAAGAAAGTTCTTCCTTTTCCGTATTCAGGTCTATGCTGATTGTTCCTCCTCTTGAATCGCTGTCAAGGAGTTTTTCACAAATTCCATCCTCAATATAGGATTGGATGGCTCGTTTCAATGGACGTGCTCCAAACTGCACGTCATAGCCTTTGGTTGCAACAAATTCTTTCGCCTTGTCCGAGATTTCCACCTGGTAGCCCAATTCATTGACACGTTTCAGCAGTCCCCTCAGGTCTATTTCAATAATCTGCTTGATGGCTTCGAGGTCGAGCTGGTCGAAAGTGATGATTTCGTCAAGACGGTTCAGAAATTCTGGAGAGAACTGTTTGCTCAGACTCTTCTGAACGATGTTGCGGGCATACTCCTTGTCTCTTTCATTGAGTGCCAGTCCTGTTCCTCCAGCATTGAACCCCACACCTCGTCCAAACTCTTTCAATTGGCGTGTACCAGCATTAGAGGTCATAATAATTATTGTATTGCGGAAATCTATCAACCGTCCATTGCCATCGGTCAGTCGCCCTTCGTCAAGCACCTGCAGCAGCATATTGAAAACGTTGCCGTGAGCCTTTTCTATTTCGTCGAGTAGTACGATAGAGTAGGGGCGACGGCGCACTTTCTCCGTGAGTTGGCCGCCTTGCTCATATCCCACATATCCCGGAGGAGCACCAATTAGTCGCGAAGTGTTGAAACTTTCAGAATATTCGCTCATGTCAACGCGTATCAGGTCATCTTCGCTGCCGAACATCCTTTCTGCCAATTTCTTGGCCAGATAGGTTTTGCCCACACCCGTTGGTCCGAGAAACATAAATGCCCCGATGGGGTGGTTGGGATCCCGAAGCCCAACTCGGTTGCGCTGAATGGCTTTCACCATTTTGTCAATGGCCGCATTCTGGGCTACAACGGAAGTTTTCAAGTCGGAAGAAAGATTTTTCAGCCGCTCACTTTCCGCCTGTGCCATGCGTTGCACAGGAATCCCTGTCATCATAGACACAACGTCGGCCACCTCTTTTTCCGTCACCTCCTCATGCGAATCCATGCTTGCGTTGCTCCAGGCATCTTGCAGTTCTTGCAGCTGTTCTTCCAGTCTCACTTGCTGGTCGCGGTAGTTGGCCGCCAATTCAAAGTTCTGGTTGTTGGCCGCTTCCTCCTTTCTGCTTTTGATCATGTCTATTTCTTTTTCCTTTTCTATGATTTCGGGCGGAACGGATGCATGTTGCAAATGCACTCGCGATCCCACCTCGTCAAGTGCATCTATTGCCTTGTCGGGGAAAAAGCGGTCTGTGATGTATCTGTCTGTCAATTTGACACACGCCAATATGGCATCATCGTTATAATTCACATGGTGGTGATACTCATAGCGGTCTTTGATATTCTTCAGTATCTGCAGCGTTTCGCCAGGAGTTGTAGGATTCACCATCACCTTCTGGAATCTGCGTTCCAAGGCACCGTCTTTCTCAATGGAGTTGCGGTATTCATCGAGCGTTGTTGCCCCAATGCACTGTATCGTCCCCCTGGCTAAAGCCGGTTTGAGAATATTGGCTGCATCCATGCTTCCCGGTGTCGCCCCGGCTCCTACAAGCGTGTGGATTTCGTCTATAAACACAATGATGTCTGGATTGGCCTCAATCTCTTTGATCAAAGCACGGATGCGCTCTTCAAACTGTCCACGGTATTTTGTGCCTGCCACAACGGCTGTCATATCGAGGTTCACCAATCGTTTGTTGAACAATAAGGGCGATGTGCGGTGCTTGACGATGAGTTGCGCAAGCCCTTCCACGATGGAACTTTTTCCCACACCAGGTTCGCCTATCAAAATGGGATTGTTCTTCTTTCTTCTGCCAATGATTTCTATCACACGCTGAATCTCCTTTTCCCTCCCTACCACAGGATCTAATTTTCCCTCTGCAGCAGCTTTTGTAAGGTCGGTACTGAAATTGTCCAGTACCGGCGTTTTCCCGTCACCTTTTCTGGGGTGGGTTTTCGTTCCAGCACGAAGGTTCTGCGCCGGCATCATCCCGTCTTCTTCTTCCAGTTCATCTTCTCCGGGCATTCCCAGTCCGCTTTGCGGCTGCACGGATTCTTTCCTTTGTTTTAAATATGTCAGTGTGTCTTCGTAATTCATCTTGTTAAATTCTAACACTACCTTTGCCCCGTTGTCCACTTTGTCGTGGAGAATGGCCAACAACAAATGTTCTTCATCTACAGTGGAGCATGTCTGCATGCGCGCCTCCAGCACAGCCAGTTTCAAAATGTTGCTTGCCTTTTCGTTCAACACCAATTCATGGGTGTTGACAATGCTCGTCAATTCGTCTTCTCTCACCTTTTGTTCAAGTTCGGTTTTCACCGATTTTATGTTTATTTCGAGTTTGCTGAACAGATCTCTCACTCTTCCCTGTTTGTTTCTCAGCATGCCCAACAGCAGATGCTCCGGACCAACCGAACTGCTTGCCAGGCGTACTGCTTCTTCTCTGCTGAAAGCAAGTATTTGTGAAACGTTGGGTGAAAATTGATTAGCCATTATCTTTATCCTTTCCTTTTCTTATTTCTTTGCAAATATAAATACATTTTTTCTACAACAAATAATATGCCAATCATTTTTATTGAAATGATGCGCAGTTGAGACAAACCGGCAATTTGTCGAAAATCCAGTTCAGCAGTCGCAAAGAAACCGCTCAAGAACCTTGTTCCGCAAAAATCTCCAAAGTTCTCAAGCGTCTTTTCAAGTTGTTTTTTTCTTCCGTTTAGGATACGGTTTTCCTTTTTTCCCCTTTGGGCTCTTCGGATGTTTTCCATGGAAAGCGGCTCCTCTTCCACGTTTTGTCAGCGGGCGATATTCCGGTCCTTCCATTCCAAATGGGAGTGGATTTTTTTCCACGGAATAGCCGAGAAACTGCTCAATGTTCATGAAATCCTTGATTTCCCATCCTCTTACGAGCGTAATGGCAATTCCGTCTCTGTCGGCACGTGCGGTTCTTCCTATTCTGTGCACATAGTCTTCTGCATCGCGTGGAACATCGTAATTGATAACGGTTGAAATGTCGTCGATGTCTATTCCGCGCGCCACGATGTCGGTTGCCACCAGTACATCGGTTTGCCCGCTTTTGAACTTATACATGACTTCATTTCGTTCTGTCTGCGACAGATCGGAGTGCATTTCATCACAGTTGATGTTCATCTGTTTCAGTTCCCGGTTGATATCCTTCACTTTTATTTTTGAAGAAGAGAAAATGATGACGCGCTTCAGCGCGCATTGCTTGAACATGTAGTTAATGATGCGCAACTTCTGGTTCTCATGGCACACGTATGCACTTTGTCGGATCTTTTCTGCAGGTTTGCTTACAGCCAATTTTATGGTGACAGGATTCTTCAGAAGCGTGTTCGCCAAGCGCTCAATTTTGTGAGGCATCGTGGCAGAGAACATAATGGTCTGGCAGGTATCCGGAAGCAATTTGGCGATGGACGTGATGTCTTCGCTGAATCCCATGTCGAGCATGCGGTCTGCTTCATCGAGAACGAAAAATGAAACGCGGCTTAAGTCCACGTTCCCCATATTGATGTGACTGATAAAGCGGCCGGGCGTGGCAATCACCACGTCGGCACCCATTTTCATGCTTTTGAATTCTTGATCGTAGCGATTGCCGTCGTTACCTCCATACACAGCCACGCTGCTCACTTCCGGCATGTAATAGGCAAACCCTTGCATGGCTTGGTCTATCTGTTGTGCAAGTTCGCGTGTAGGACTCATGACAATACAGTTGATGGCATCTTTGGGAAATCCTCCGTCATCAAGCATGCTGAGAATGGGCAGCAGATAGGCAGCGGTTTTTCCCGTTCCCGTCTGCGCCACGCCTAAAACATCCTTTCCGTTCAATATTTCGGGGATACATTTTTCTTGTACTGGCGTACATGTCGAAAAATTCATGTCGTCCAATGCATCCAGCGTGTTGTCGTTTAAATCTAAATCGTAAAAATCCATTGTATAAATGGTTAAATAATAAAAATGTGAGTCTCTTTAATTGGGTGCCTTGCGATAACAGAAATATGCCACGATGGCAAATGTGACATTGGGTATCCAGGCGGCTAAAATGGGAGGCGTGTTCGCATTGACGGCAAAGGTTGACGAAATGGTCTGCAAGAGGATGTAGCCGAAGCTCAATGCCAGTCCGATGCCCAAGTACAATCCCATTCCTCCTTTCCGCTTTCGCGACGACAGCGAAACACCTATGGTGGTGAGGATGAACGATGCAAACGAAGAGGCAATTCGCTTGTGGTATTCCACCTCGTATTGGACAACGTTTCCCGACCCTCTGTCTATCTGTTTGTTGATGTATTCTCTCAGTTGCGAACTGGTGAATGTTTCCTGTTGTCCTTTGGAAAATACCAAGTCGGTGGGTTCCATCAATATCATCGTGTCTTTCTGTGCACCGCTTGTAATCTTTTCTCTCAGCCCTCTCATCTCTCTGATGCGCCACTGGCTCGCTTTCCATCTGTATTTCGTGTCGCTCACCGTGTCGTATTGTATTTCCTGAGCAGTCATGTGGCTCACCAATTTCTTGTTTTCAAACTTGTCAAGACAGAATCCGTATCCTCTTTTCATGTTGTTGTCGTAGAACTGCATATAGGCGATGATGCCTTTTCCCACTTGCAACTGAACGTTTTCTGCAGATGTGTTCTTTTTCTTGTTTCTGTACATTGATTCGAAATTCTGGCGCACAACAGTTCCTTTTGGAATTACGTTGGAGCCCAGATAGAAAGTAAGAGCCGAAATGAATGCTGCCGAAATCATGTAGGATTTCATCAGTCTTTTGAAACTGACACCTGCAGCCAGCATGGAAATGATTTCAGAGTTGCCTGCCAGTCGCGATGTGAAGAAAATCACGGCAATGAACACGAACAACGGACTGAACAGGTTGGCGTAGTAGGGTACAAAGTTAGCGTAATAGTCAAATACTATGGCTTTGAACGGTGCATGATATTGCGTGAACTTGGCCAGATTCTCATTAAAATCGAAAACGATGGATATGCTGATAATCAGCAAAATGGCAAAGAAATAAGTTCCGATGAATTTACGGATGATAT
This sequence comes from Prevotella sp., assembly GCA_022773395.1. Classification (GTDB taxonomy): domain Bacteria; phylum Bacteroidota; class Bacteroidia; order Bacteroidales; family Bacteroidaceae; genus Prevotella. Next base: position 796 of record JALFBL010000035.1, on the reverse strand, counting down.
ACCGGTCGAGAATGTTCAGATACCGGAATGGATTCAATATTTTCATCCACATCAGGTATTTCATCACCCCATGCATTCTATCCGAAAGTCCATGGAAATGTTTGCCAAACCATCTTCCGGTTTGCAACAGTCTGTGCGCTTTCTTTTTTGTTCCGAATCTCATACGTTGTCAATTTTACACCCTGCGGCCCAATTGGTCAATGACGCTTGTCTTCCATTGTACGAAATCTCCCTGTTCAATATGGTGGCGGGCATCCGTCACCAGGCGCAAGTAAAAAGCGAGATTGTGTATGCTGGCAATTTGCATGGCCAGCAGTTCCTGTGCCTTGAACAAGTGGTGCAGATAGGCTTTGGAGTAGATGATGTCCACATCGCATCCGTCCGGATCGATGGGCGAAAAGTCTTTTTCCCATTTCTTGTTGCGCATGTTCATCGTTCCCTGATAGGTGAACAGCATGGCATTCCTTCCATTTCTGGTGGGCATTACGCAGTCAAACATATCTACTCCCCGTTCTATGGCTTCAAGGATGTTCTGTGGTGTTCCCACTCCCATCAGATAGCGAGGCTTATTTTTGGGTAGAATCTCGTTCACCACTTCAATCATCTCGTACATCACTTCCGTAGGCTCTCCCACAGCCAGTCCGCCGATGGCGTTTCCGTCCGCCCCCTTGTCTGCCACGAATTTTGCCGCTTCCTTTCGCAAGTCCTTGTATTTGCAACCCTGAACAATGGGGAAAAGACTTTGCCGATAGCCATACAGGGGTTCCGTTTCATTGAATTTCTTGATGCACCGGTC
>JALFBL010000075.1 GCA_022773395.1 Prevotella sp. | reverse complement strand
CCGAACGCCCGTAGAATCGCGCATTTGGGCGCGCGGAAAACTTTTTCCGGAAAACGGCCGTTTTCCGTGTTAAAGGATTCCTGCAGGTTGTTAAAAAGTGTATAGGTTTCGGCCGGCGATACAAAAAAAAGACGGGTGGTGCACCCTTCAGCAAAGGTGCACCACCCGTCTTTTTTGTTATGGCCGATTATTTCAACACGCCTAATTCTTTGCCAATCTTGATAAATGCATTGATGCACTTGTCGAGCTGCTCGCGGTTGTGGCCGGCAGAGAGTTGAACGCGGATGCGTGCCTGCTCTTTCGGAACAACAGGATAATAGAATCCGGTGACGTAGATGCCTTCGTCGAGCATTTTGGAAGCATAGACCTGCGACAACTTGGCATCGTAGAGCATCACTGCACAGATGGCGCTCTGTGTGGGCTTGATGTCGAAGCCTGCGGCCATCATCTTGTCGCGGAAATAATTCACGTTCTCCACCAACTTGTCGTGCAGTTCGTTGCTTTCCTTCAGCATCTTGAACACTTCGAGCGAAGCACCGATGATGCTGGGTGCCAAAGAGTTGGAGAAGAGGTAGGGGCGGCTGCGCTGGCGCAGCATGTCGATGATTTCCTTGCGGCCTGTGGTGAATCCGCCCAATGCGCCGCCAAATGCCTTGCCCAAGGTGCCCGTATAGATGTCAACGCGCCCGTATGTCTTGCACAGTTCGCTCACGCCATGACCCGTTTCGCCCACCACGCCGGCCGAGTGCGACTCGTCGACCATGACCAGCGCGTCGTATTTTTCTGCCAGGTCGCAGATCTTGTCCATCGGGGCCACGTTTCCGTCCATGGAGAACACACCGTCTGTGACAATGATGCGGAAACGCTGCGCCTGGGCTTCCTGCAGGCATTTTTCCAGTTCCGCCATGTCGGCGTTGGCGTAGCGGTAACGCTTGGCCTTGCAAAGGCGCACGCCGTCGATGATGGAAGCATGGTTCAGCGAGTCGGATATGATGGCATCCTCTTCGGTGAACAATGGTTCGAACACACCGCCGTTGGCATCGAAACAAGCTGCATAGAGAATGGTGTCTTCCGTCTTGAAATAGTCGGCAATGGCGGCCTCCAGTTCTTTGTGGGAGTCTTGTGTGCCACAGATGAAGCGCACGGACGACATGCCGAAACCTCTGCTGTCCATCATCTTCTTCGCTCCCTCAATCAGCCGGGGATGGTTGGACAGTCCCAGATAATTGTTGGCACAAAAATTCAACACTTCTTTACCCTTCACCATGATGGCTGCTTGCTGCGGACTTTCTATGATACGTTCTTCTTTGTAAAGTCCGGCTTCACGAATCCCAGTCAGTTCTTTGCTGAGATATTCTTTCATTTTTCCGTACATAAGGTTAGATTTAATCAATTTTGAATACAAAGGAACGGAGATTTTTTGAGATAAAAGCCGGATTACTGTTATTTTTGTTTAAATATGGGTGCAAACTTTCAATCTTTTTCGGAAAAGAGATGGACAGTTCATAAAAAAACGCTTATTTTGCAGTCCGAAAGTAACTCATAAACCTTTTAAAAACAATGAAAAATATTTTGGTTGTAGGTGCAACAGGCCAGATCGGCTCTGAACTTACAATGGAACTGAGAAAACGTTATGGAAACGCAAATGTAGTGGCCGGTTACATCACCGGTGCAGAACCCCAAGGCGAGCTTAAAGAGTCGGGGCCCTCTGCGTTGTGCGACGTAACTTGCCCCGAAATGATTGCCGAGGTGGTGAAAACACACCATATCGATACAATCTATAATCTGGCGGCCCTGCTCTCTGTCGTTGCAGAATCGAAGCCGCGCTTGGCTTGGAAAATCGGCATCGATGGTTTGTGGAACATCCTTGAAGTGGCGCACGAAAACAAGTGTGCCGTGTTCACGCCCAGCTCCATCGGTTCGTTCGGCCTGAGCACACCTCACCACATGACTCCGCAGGACACCGTTCAGCGCCCGTCCACCATCTATGGCGTTTCAAAAGTGACCACCGAATTGCTGAGCGACTATTTCCACCACAAGTATGGCGTTGACACGCGCTCGGTTCGTTTCCCCGGCATCATCTCATACGTTACGCTGCCCGGAGGAGGTACCACCGACTATGCGGTTGACATCTACTATTCTGCCGTGAAAGGCGAGAAATTCGTCTGCCCCATCAAACAGGGCACACTGATGGACATGATGTACATGCCCGACGCGCTGAACGCAGCCATCAGCCTGATGGAGGCCGACCCGACAAAACTTGTTCACCGCAACGGCTTCAACGTAACGGCCATGAGCTTTGCACCCGAGACCATCTATGCCGAAATCAAGAAGCACAAGCCCGATTTCCAAATGGAATATGCTGTAGAGCCGATCAAGCAGGGCATTGCGGAAAGCTGGCCCGACTGCATGGATGACTCTTGCGCCCGCAATGAGTGGAACTGGAAACCTCAGTTCGACCTCGCCTCCATGACCAAGGACATGCTGGAGAAACTCACGGCCAAATTGGGCAAATAAAATATTTTTGCCTGCATTGCGTGCAGACAATCTGAGGACAGAAGTGGGGACTTTTTTGTTGATGAAAAATCACCCTTCCCCACTTCTGCCCTTTTTTTATTGGGCAGCAGCCTGTGTGCGTCCAATATGTTCAAAGAATCCTATCCCCGCGAAGAATGAAACAAGGAACAATACTGATTGTTGACGACAACCGAAACATTCTCACCACGGTGAAAATGCTGTTGGACAATGTGTTCGAGCGGATTGTAGCCATTGCCAGTCCGGAGAACATTCCCGCACGGTTGCGTGAAGACAGACCCGACGTGGTGCTGTTGGACATGAATTTCCACAGTGGCATCAATAACGGCAACGAAGGGCTCTACTGGCTGCGCGAAATTAAAAAGACAAGACCTTCTGCACAGGTGGTGCTCTTCACGGCCTATGCCGACATTGAACTGGCGGTGACAGGAATCAAGGAGGGGGCTGCCGACTTCATCGTGAAGCCGTTCGACAACGACAAACTGACCGAGACCTTGGTCCATGCCCGCCAGAAAACAAAGGCAGCAGCCGGCGGAACCTCCGGAAAAGGCGGTGAGGGAAACATGTTTTGGGGCACTTCGCCCACGATGCGGGAACTCCGCACGGTGGTAGAAAAGGTGGCTGCCACGGATGCCAACATCTTGATTACGGGCGAGAACGGTACGGGCAAGGAGGTGCTTGCCCACGAAATTCACCGAATGTCGAACCGGAGCCGCCGCCAACTGATGCCCATAGACATGGGAGCCATCACGGAAACGCTGTTCGAGAGCGAACTGTTCGGCCATGTGAAAGGAGCCTTCACGGATGCCAAAGCCGACAAGCCGGGAAAATTTGAACTGGCAGAGGGCGGTACGCTGTTTCTCGACGAAATAGGAAACCTGAGTTACGGGCTGCAGGCAAAACTGCTTACGGCCTTGCAGCGGAGAAGCATCGTGCGCGTAGGAGGAAGCCAGCCCGTTCCCATCAACGTGCGGCTGGTGTGTGCCACCAACCGTGACCTGCAAAAGATGGTGGGGCAAGGCGAGTTCCGCGAGGATCTGTTCTATCGCATCAATACCATTCGCCTGCACCTTCCGTCTTTGCGCGAACGCAAAGGCGACATCGTCTCGCTGGCCAACATCTTTCTCAAACGCTATGCCGGCATGTACAACAAGCCCGACATGGTGTTCTCGGCAGAGGCGGAAAGCAAAATCAATGCCCTGCCGTGGTATGGCAACGTGCGCGAGCTGCAGCATTCCATTGAGAAAGCCGTTATTCTGAACAGTGGGCACACCATTGGCGAAGACGATATTGACGGAGAGGTGGCTCCCAAGGAAAAAGCCCTGGAGGAGGTGCAGACCTTGGACGAAATGGAACGGAGGCTCATAGAAAGAACCATCCATGACTGTGACGGAAATCTTACGCAGGTGGCCGTCCTGTTGGGCATTTCACGCCAAACGCTCTACAATAAAATAAAAAGATACGGACTGTGACCATGAACGGGGCTGTTGTCATACTTGCCGTTGCGCTGCTTGGGGCCATTGTTGTCTACATCCGCCTTTGGAACCGGTATCGACGAAACATCGGCAAGGTGGCTTTCATGTTCAACGCCCTGGACAACAGCGACTATACTTTCCGATTTCCCGAGAAGGGACAGGGGGCAGACGAGCAACTGCTGAACACCTCGCTCAACCGTGTAAAAGAAATTCTGCAGCATGCCCGCAACGAACAGATGGAGCGGGAAAAGTATTTTGAACTGATTCTCGATTCGGTAGATACGGGCATATTGGTGGTGGAAGAAGAAAGGGGCATCGTGCTCCGCAGCAATCAGGCCGCTCTCGATTTGCTGCAGATGGAGATGGTGACACACATTGACCAGACCAAAGAAAAAATGGCGGGATTCTCCACAAGGGAGACCCACACCATATTGAAGAACAGACGGGTGCGCATTATTGGTTTCAGCGACATCAAGGGAGAACTGGCAAATCAGGAAATTGACAGTTGGGTAAAGCTGACCCGTGTGCTTACCCATGAAATCATGAACACTGTAACGCCGATTATCTCGCTCAGCGACACGCTGCTGAAAAATTCGCAGGACGAGCAGCGCAGCGGGCTGCAGGTCATCAACCAAACCAGCAAGGAACTTGTTCAGTTTGTGGAGAACTACCGCAAATTCACCCATGTGCCCACTCCTTCTCCCAAACTTTTCTATGTGGCGCCTTTCTTGGACCGCATGGTGAGCCTTGTTCGCCCGCTGCTGAAGGCGGGCAACAGCATCGGCACCCACATCGAACCGCAAGATCTCCTGGTCTATGCCGACGAGGGGCTCGTCAGCCGTGTGGTGAGCAATATCCTGAAGAATGCTGCCGAAGCCATCGGTGAAAACGGACAAATCACGCTTCGTGCCTATACCAACGCGCAGGAGTCCGTCGTCATCGACATTACCAACAATGGCCCGATGATTCCCGACGATGTGGCTGCGCACATCTTCGTCCCCTTCTTTTCGACCAAAAGCCAGGGCAGCGGCATCGGACTGTCGATTTCGCGGCAGATCATGCGCGTGAGCAACGGCACCATCGACCTTGTTTCCGACAAGGTTACCCGGCTCACCACTTTCCGGCTCGCCTTTAATTGAACGGGCTGCCTCCCTTTTGGAGAAAAAGACGAACAAATCCTTTTTCTTTCTTTGTCTCTTGTGATTTTTTCATTATATTTGCGACAAAATCGGCAACCTGTTATTGTTAAAGTATAGAAAATGGTATTCACTCCAGAGAACATATTCCTATCCGGATCGGTGTTGATATTGGTCAGTATTGTCATCAGCAAGACGGGCTACCGCTTCGGTGTGCCCACACTGCTCCTCTTCATCTTTACGGGAATGCTGTTTGGGAGCGATGGTCTGGGATTCCAGTTCGACAGTCCGCAAGTGACGCAATTTATCGGAATGGTGTCGCTGAGTATCATTCTTTTTTCCGGAGGAATGGAAACGAAATTCAAGGACATCAAACCTGTCATAGCCCCGGGAGTGGTTCTTTCTACGGCTGGTGTCATGATGACCACCCTGGTCACGGGGATGTTCATCTGTTTTGTTTCGCACATTCCCGGTGTGGGCCTCAACCTGTCGCCGGTTGTTTCAATGCTGTTGGCGGCAACCATGTCCTCCACCGACTCCGCCTCCGTGTTCAACTTGCTGAAAATACAGAAAATAGGGTTGAAGCACAAGATGCGCCCCATATTGGAACTGGAGAGTGGAAGCAACGATCCCATGGCGTACATGTTGACCATCGCCCTGATGGAAGTGGTGGTTTCCAACTCCGACTTCTCGGTGCTTCATCTTTCTTACGAACTGGCTTTGCAGTTCACGCTGGGCGGCATCATCGGCTACGGGGCTGGAAAGTTGGGCACATGGCTGGTCAACCGCATCAACCTGCCTAACGCATCGCTCTATCCTGTGATGCTGATGAGCATTGTTTTCATCACTTTCACCGTGACCGACCTTCTTCACGGGAACGGTTATCTTTCCGTGTATCTTGCCGGGCTGGTGATGGGCAACAACCGCCTGTCTTATCGCAAGGAAATGTCTGCTTTCATGGAGGGGCTAACTTGGCTGGTGCAGATCATCATGTTTCTTACGCTGGGGCTGCTTGTGAATCCGGGCGAGCTGCTGGACGTAGGCCTGGTGGCTTTGGCAATAGGCACGTTCATGATTTTGGTGGCGCGGCCTGCCAGTGTTTTCGTTACCCTGATTCCTTTCCGGAAGATTCCCCGCAGCGCCAAACTGTTTGTCTCGTGGGTGGGCTTGCGCGGTGCCGTGCCCATCATCTTTGCCACTTATCCGCTGATTCATGGTGTGGAAGATGCCGGCATCCTGTTCAATATTGTCTTCTTCATCACGCTGCTGTCGCTGGCAGTGCAGGGCACCACCATCTCGTGGTTCGCGAGATGGCTGAAATTGGACATGCCGGAAGAAAAGCAGGGAAATGAGTTCGGGATAGAGTTGCCCGATGACCTTGGGTCGGAACTCAACGAGATGGAAATGACGGACGAACTGTTGGAGAAGGGCAGGTGTCTGTCGCAGATGGATATTCCCGAAGGAACGCTTGTCATGCTGATAAAGAGAGGAAACAGCGTGATTGTGCCCAATGGGCAGTTGGAACTGCAAAAAGGCGACATCCTGCTTGCCATATCCAATAACGAACCGGTGGCCCGTATGTCCGGAGAACCTCGAGACGGGGAGCCGGCCTGCCGGAAAGTGGACGGAATGCGGTCCGGTTCATCATCATTCACAAAAAAATAATCTGCATTATGAAAGAAAAGAAATCGGTTGATACTTACCTGAAAGAGATTGGAAGGCAGGACTTGTTGACTGCTGACAAAGAGCGTGCGCTTTCTGAGAGAATCAAGGCGGGGGATGAAGCTGCCGTTGGCGAATTGGTTGGCGCAAATCTGAAGTATGTGGTGACTGTGGCGAAACAATACAGGGAAAGGGGGCTTGACTTTGAAGACTTGGTGAGCGAGGGGAACATCGGTATGATGAAGGCTGCCAGAAAGTTCGATGCAGCCCGCGGGGGGCGTTTCGTGTCGTTTGCCGCTACCTATATCCGCAACAGCATGGAGACTGCCCTTGAACGGCAGGCGGGTTCTTACGAAATGCCTGCCGGTGAGTCGGTCGGCGAGAAGGGCAAACGCTATGCTCCGTTCTCTATGGAAGCCCCAATCCCTGAAGGAAGCACGAACAACATTACGCTCTTGCATGTTTTGGAAAACAAGGATGCCAGGTGTGCCGACGAAGAAGTGAACCTTGGCCTGGAAAACGAAAGGCTGCTGCAGGTCATAGCCTGCCTGTCGGAGCGTGAACAGATGGTTGTCCGTTGTCTTTATGGCATTGGACGCACCAAGATGACGATGGCAGAAGTGGGGATGGAAAGCGGGCTGAAACGTGAGCGGGTGCGCCAAATCAGGGACCAGGCGCTGCGCAAGTTGCGCAAGAAGGCGCGTCAGGCATAACTTTCATTCCTTTTTAAAAACTGCTGTGTCCACGATTCACAGTTTGCCGTGTTCCCGGAAACTGTAGAAAGCTCCGTCGGTCACGATGACATGGTCGAGCAGGTACAGTCGCATGGTGTCGCATGCTTGCTTTACCCGTCGCGTAATACGGTCGTCCTCTTGGCTGGCTGTGGCGTTGTTGCTGGGATGGTTGTGGCACAGGACAACAATCGTGGCATTGCACATCAGTGCTTCTTTGACGATGATCCGGACATCTACCAGAGTTTCGCTCATCCCCCCGTGTGAAAGCCTTACCGGTTTGATGAGTTTGTAGTTCTGGTTCATCAGCAGCACCCAGGCCTCTTCGGTGGAAAGGTCTTGCATCAGGGGGTGCATGTATTCATAGATTGCCATGGCAGAATCGAGTTGCCTGCGTTCTTCCGCCTTTTGCATTTGCCGTCGTTTGCCCAATTCGCAGGCTGCGAGGACGGCAACGGCTTTGGCCGGCCCCATGCCATTGTATGCGGTGAGTTCATGGACGGACCGCTTGCCCAAAGTGTTCAGGTTGTTGCGGTTGTCGCCGAGTATGCGCTTCATCAAATCCACGGCACTCTCTTTTGTTGAGCCGGAGCCGATGAGAATGGCCAGCAATTCGGCATTTGAAAGGGCAGCCGCACCCATGCGCATCATTTTTTCGCGGGGGCGGTCGTCTTCCGCCCATTGGCTAATCGTGAGTTTTTCCATCGTATCATTGTCTGTTCAGGCATCAGGCTGAAGATTGCCTATTTGTAGAATGTCTTGTCAAAAGCGTGGAATTCATCCATTCCCCTCACACATCGCCTCCACCATGCGTAAATGAATCCGCACCCATAGCCCGTCAACTGGGTAAAAGCGGCGGCGATGCTCTTGAGGCCGATGCAGACGCTTTTGTTCCGAATGGATGAATCGGCAAATATCATCAATGCGTAGAGCAGGATGGGCAGCCATGGAGCAGCGCACAGCCAGTACCATTGCATGCCGTCGTATTCCATCAGCAGTCTGCCCGCCGCCGAAACCAGCACCAGCAAGACAATGCTCACCGTGAACAACATGGGCAGGAGATGTACAGGTTTCAGCGATTCGGGATATTTCTTGTAGAGGTTGATGCGGGCGATGCCACTGTTATATACCTGTCGGAAGAATTTGCGGAAGTCGGTGCGCCGTTTGTGCCACACCCATGCTTCGGGGAACAGGCGGCAACGGCAGCCGTCCTTGAAAATGCGTATGGAAAAATCGATGTCTTCGCCAAAGCGCATTTTGCTGAATCCCCCCAGCCTGGCATATACATCGCGCCGTATGCCCATGTTGAACGAACGGGGATAGAACCTGTCCAATTTCTTTTTCCCGCCACGGATCCCACCCGTGGTGAAGAAGCTCGTCATGGAATAACTGATGGCTTTCTGGGTGGATGTGAACGATTCGTGGGCGCGGTCGGGGCCTCCGAAGGCATCTGCCGGCTGTGCCGAAAGTTCTTTTTCAACGGCTTGCAAGTAGCCGTTGGGCAGCACCACGTCGCTGTCGAGCACAATGAGGTATTGGCCTGAAGAACGTTCTGCCCCATAGTTGCGGCTCTGTCCCGGTCCGCTGTTTGGTTTCATGAAATACTTGATGCCCAATTGGCCGGTATATTTTTCCACCACCGTTTTGCAATCTTTCTGAGACCCATCCTCGACAACAATCACTTCAAAGTCTGTGAAAGTTTGTTGGGTGAGACTTTGCAGCAGTTCGTCCATCTCGTCGGGACGGTTATATACGGGAACAATGATTGAGAATTTCATGTTTTGACATAAAAAAAGAGACGGTGCCGTTGTGTGTACAGCACGGTCTCTCACGGTTATTCTGTAAAGCTTGGCTTGAACCGCTTTTTGCAGGGCGGCCCGTTGAATAGCCTTTTTATTCTTTCACGCGCTGCAAGTAAGAACCGTCGCGTGTATCCACCTGAACCAGTTCTCCCTCGTTGATGAAGAGCGGCACGCGGATTTCCACACCGGTCTCCAGCGTTGCGGGTTTGGTGGTGTTTGTGGCGGTATCGCCCTTGATGCCCGGTTCGCTGTGCGCGATGCGCAAGTTGGTCTTGACTGGCATTTCGGCAAAGAGCACGGTACCGTCGGTCGTGTCGGTCACTACTTCAACGATGTCGCTCTCTTTCATGAAGTCAACGCCAATGATCAAGTCCTTGGCAATGGGAGCCTGGTCGAAAGTTTCCTGATTCATGAAGATGTAGTCTTCGCCTTCCTGATAGAGGTATTGGTAAGGACGGCGCTCAATGCGCACGTCTTCCAGTTTAAAACCAACCTGGAACGTGCGTTCAAGGACACGGCCATCGGTTACATTTTTCAGTTTGGTACGCATCACCGTGTTTCCTTTGCCCGGTTTAACGTGCTGAAAGTCGATACATACCCAAATGGCATTGTCCATGCGGATGCAAGTCCCTTTTTTGATTTCCTGTGAATTGATCATATTGTTTTATTGTCTTTTAAATTGAATGTCAACTTTTAATGGTTCTAAATCGGTGCAAAGGTACTACATTTTTACAAAAAAACATAAACGGACGAGTAAAAGTTCTATAATTCTTTGCCAATTAAAAAAATATGCGTAATTTTGCAGCCCAAAAGCGGTGGATTGTGCCCGTTTGTGAACGAAATAATCATAAATAAAACATAAGGAAAATGAAAAGAACATTTCAGCCACACAACAGAAAAAGGGTGAACAAACACGGGTTCCGTGAGAGAATGGCAACCAAGAACGGTCGTCGTGTTCTTGCTGCACGCCGTGCAAAAGGACGTAAGAAACTTTCCGTATCTGACGAACACCACGGAAAGTAGATCTTGCTCCGGCAAGAGAATGAGAGGAGTTAGAGACATCTGCTGATGTTCTGGCTCCTCTCATTCGTTTATGCCTGTGCGGAGAGTCGGCGCTTGTTGATTCTGGATTTTGCAGAGCGTATCGAACTTTCGGCCAGCCCCATGATGTGCATGATGTCTTTGTCGGAGTTTCCCAAGTGTTCCATGACCATGAAGAATTTGTATTTGGAAGACAGTTCTTCGTATTCTAATTCCAGCGTGTCCATAAATTCCATATCTACCAATCGGTAGTATTCCAAAAAGTTTTCAAACTCCTTTTTCTTCCACAGAACAGTGGTCTGCCCTTCCATGATGCCGGTATAGAGTTTGTGCCCGTCGTATAGGATTCCTCTGTGCTTGTCAAGGAGTTTTTCTTTCTTTCGGTTCAGGTCGTCAATTTCTTTTTCCTTGTGCTGTCCGAGGCGTTCGAGTTCGGCTATCCGGTTCTCGAAATTCTTGATGCGCAGTTGGTCCATGGCAAGTGCCCCTTTCACTTTGTAGGCCCTGTAGCGGAAGAAGAGGAAAACAATGGCAAACGAAAAGGTGAGCAGCAGAATGACAAGTATGCTGATTTCGATGTTTCTTTCATAGATTTGCCTCGATTTCATATTGTCAAAAGCAATCTGGCTGCTTTTCACGTTGTTGTCCATCCGGCTTTTGTAGAGGCTGTCTTTTAAGGCCATGAGCTGCCGGGCAGTGGCCGTTGCGTCTTTGTAGTTCTTTGTGGAGCACTGGTGGATGAATTTGGAGCGCATCACGTCGGCCTTTACCTGGCGATTGTCGGTCTGCAGCGCCTTGTTCCACATTTCATTGGCTTTTCCTGTATCGCCCTCTGCTATATAGATGGTTGCAAGATTTTCGTATGCAGCCCCCATCGGGGCTATTTGGATCACTTTCAGCAAGGTGGCTTTTGCCAGTTGTGGATTGGTGGGGATGAGCTGGGCACCCAGATTGTTTAAAATGTATATGCGCTCCTTGACGGGAATGTATTGGAGCATTTCCATGCTTTTCCTGACATAGACGTTCGCGCTGTCCGGAGCATTGAGTTTGTTGTAGGAAACGGCAATGTTGTTGAAAGCGCGCGCCAGCCATATTTTGTTGCCTGTGGCATACGACAGGGCGAGCACTTTCTTCGCATAGTCGAGGGCGAGCGTGGCCTCGCCCGCCTCCTCGTTCATGACGAACAGATTCTCATAAATCTTGTGTTTTATGCCGATGGAGTCGAGTTCTTCTGCCAGGTATTCGGCTTTCTTTATGCAGACGATTGCCTCTTTGGTCTGTCCTTGTTCATAAAGAACAACACCTTTGTAGAAATAGGCGTCGGTGAGTTTTTCGGCCTGTCCTCGTTGTTCATAGTACCGGATGCTGTAATCTATCATTTCGGTGGAAGGTATCGGCTTGTAAAGTATGTACAGGATTTGCGTTTTCCGCAAAAAGAAATGGGCGGAATCGGAAGCGTTCGTCAGGTCGTCCATCCCGATTTTCTCCAGCAATGTGGAAGCCGAATCCAACTGATTGTGTCGCACAAGCGAATCGACATTCTCCAGCAATATGTTCGTGTTTGGGGAATGACGCTTGCAGCCATAAAATACTGTTGCAAGCAACAGGCATATAAAGAAGAGTTTTTTCATTTCATTTTTCTTTCTTCAATATGCAAAATTACCTTTTTTATCGGGAAAGCGATAATTTTCTTGCCGATAAGTGTGTATTTTTGTTGCATTTTCGTTGTTCTTTTCCTCAACCGCCGTATAAAAATCAATTGTAAGATTCTTGTTCCCAGATGATTGCTGTTGAAATGGCATTGCAACATGGTTCATGAAAAAAACAGATAAAAAATTGTTTTATACAACTACTTATTTTATATTTGCAGCACAATATGTTACTGTTGCACTTTGAAAACACTTATCATTAATTATTTGTATGGAAAAGAATATCAGAAAAATGCTATTGGTACTAACCTTCATGAGTGTGAATTTCTTGAATGCGGCATTTGGGCAAGACAACCCTTCTGACCGCCCATGCGTAAAAATGCGCTTTGCCAGTGGGGCCGGAAGCGAATATGCCATGTTGGTCATGGGTGCGGAAGAGGGAAAATACACGCTCGACTGGGGAAACGGAAATGTTTCGGAGGGCGACCTTCACACCTCGGCCACACGTCTCCAGGGAATCACAGGCGGACAGGATCTGACCATTTATGGAAACATAACGGTATTGGAATGTTCCAATAACCAGCTGGCAGCCTTGGATGTGACCGGGTTGCCCGCTTTGACCCATCTGATTTCGCGTAAGAATCATATCCAGAAAATGGACTTGTCGCGCAATCCCGAATTGAAGCTTGTCTATGTGCAGGATTCTCCGCTGGAAAGTTTGGATCTTACCGGCAATCCCCGCATCGACAGCGTGATTGTTACCAACAACAGGCTCAATACACTCAAGTTGGCTTCACACCCTTCTTTGGAGGTGCTGGTGTGTACCACCAATGCGCCACTGCGTGAGCTTCGTCTGGCAGAATGCCCCAATCTGAGGCATCTTGACGCGATGCAGACACTGATAGAAGAGTATGACCTGACAGAGAACAAAGAACTGCAATACGTGGCGGTGGGACTGGGAAAACCTTTGAAAAAATTCCTGTTGCCACAGGACAACAAGATTGAGACATTGATTATGCCCGTGGCAGGACTTGCCTCTTTGGACCTTTCGCAAACAAAAAGACTGAAGATGCTGGCGGTGGACAATAATTCCAGGCTCTCGGAACTTGACCTTTCCGGAATGGAACATCTTGTAGAACTGTCGTGCTCGGGAAACAATCTCTCTACATTGGATCTGGCAGACTGCAAGCGATTGGTGTCGTTGACCTGCAACAATAACCATTTGTCTGCTCTGGATGTCAGCCGAAATGCCCAATTGGAGCAACTTGCCTGCTATGCCAATGAACTGACAAGACTGAATGTTGAGAACTGCAGCCTTCTGTCCTATCTGGATTGCTCTGTGAATCCCGGACTGAGCAATGTGTCTTTTCCTGCATCGTTGACTACGCTGAATTGCAGCGAGTGTGCCTTTGTGCAACTTGAGACTGCCGGCATGCCTGATTTGACAGAGTTAATCTGCAACGACAATCGTTTGCAGAAGATCAATGTGGCTCCATTAAAAAAACTGATGTCTTTCAACTGTGGAAACAACCAAATAGAAAAACTTGACCTTGCCAATTGCACAGAATTGCTTGATGTGGTTATCTCGGGAAATCCCATCAAGGACGGAATCAGGTTCGACAAGGCTTCAAACCTCCATTATGTTTCTGTGGACGACACCCAGATGGAGGTATGTGCCTTGGACGACATGTATCGTTCGTTGCGCCAGAAACGTCCGGGCGACGATGAAAACGAAGTGGGAGGCCTGCTGTTGTACAACAATGTGGCAGGTGCGGCCAAAGTGAGCAAAACCGAAATCGCAACAGACAAGGGCTGGATGGTCACCGTTGAGGGAGATGGAACTGGCTGCCAGGAAACGGGATTGGACAAGGTGGAAACTGAAAATGATATCGAGGTCAGCGAAACATCCGACGGATGGACGGTTGCCCATCTTCCGGCAACGGCCCGGCAGGTGACGCTTGCCACAATTGGCGGGCAGGTTTTGGGAAAATATCCGGTCACTTCGTCTTCGGTCTGTGTAAAAACATCCCGCAAGGGAGTACATGTCATCTCTGTTGATGGAAAAAAGGCCATAGTGTGCATAAGAAGGTAGTCTGTGTGTAAGAATGAAAGGAGTTCAGAAGTTCATTTTCCCACAAAACAAATGAATACCAAGTTGAAACAATTAAATTACTGATGATGAAAAAACGATTAGCAATCTTTTTTATGTGTGTGTGCCCACAGATAGTTTCTCACACTTCAGCGGTTTTCGCAAGAAGCAACGAGGCCGCAGGAGAAAGAACAGGAAAGGTGGTTGTTAACCTCACTCGACCCGGCAGTCTTGAGGAATTGGCACCCGACATTGTCTGGGAGGACAAAGTTGATACGCTGAAAATCACAGGCAAGTTGAACAGTTATGATTTGCGCATGGTGAGACGGTTCTGCGGATCGGATGAATATGGCAGTTTCTATCCTACCACTTTGAAACAAATCGACTTGTCGGAAGTGACCATCGTTCCGGACGACGAAGCATCAAAGGCCTACTACATTATAGCAGAGGACATGGGAACGGCCAGGGAGTATTATGTGGAAAAGGACAAGCCTACACTGCTGCCCGACAAACTGTTCTATAATTGCTGTAGTATAGAGTCGATAGTGCTTCCTCCGTATATCCGTGAAATAGGTGTCGGCGCTTTCTTCAAGTGTGTGGCCATGAAAGAACTGAAGATGCCGGATGAAATCACGCATATCCACAATACGGCTTTCGGTGTATGCAATGCAATGGAAAAGATGGTATTGCCGTCTCATCTTACTTTTATGGGGAACTATCTCTTCACCTATTGCGAGAACTTGAAAGAAGTTGTCATCCCGGAAGGAGTGACCAAATTGAATAAAAGAACATTTGAACAGACTCCTAATCTGAAAAATATCAATTTGCCGAAAAGCCTGCGCGAACTGGCTTTCGAAGCACTGTTCGGTGCCAATGGACTGGAAATACTGGAAATACCTGAAGGTGTTGTGTCTCTGCCTGAGGGCTGTGTAGAGGCGTGCAGCGCCCTCAAGGAAGTTTCCCTGCCGTCGTCTCTGGTGGAAATCGGGCAAAACGCATTTCAGGATTGCTACAGGATGGAAACCGTAACATTCAAAGAAGGGCTCAAACATATAGGGCTGTATGCCTTCAAAAACTGCAGGGCACTGCGCAATGTTGTTCTTCCCAATTCGCTCGAAAGCATTGACAACGAGGCATTCATCAACTGCAATGAGATGACCAACCTGCAGTTTGGAAACGGATTGAAAACAATTGGAGAGAAAGCGTTCTTCCACAATAACAACATCGAGACTCTCGTCTTTCCCGAAACCATGGAACTGATCGACTATGCGGCTTTTGCCGAATGTATGGGGCTGAAAAAGGTTATGTTGGGAAAGGGAAAGCCCAATATCGTAGGAAACCCGTTTCTGGGTTGCTTTGCCCTACAGGCTTTTGAGGTTGATGCAGACAATCAGAAATTTACGGTAGAGGATGGAACGCTTTATTCCAAGGACCACTCCATGCTGTATGCCTATCCGAACGGAAAGGAGAGCAAGACATTCGTCATGCATCCCAAAACGGAAAAGACAGACGACTTTGTTTTCTGGTTCTGTAAGAATCTGGAGGAGGTGGAGTTCTCGCCCTCGTTCAACTCATTTGGCTACAGGGCTTTCTGCGGATGCAGCAACCTGAAGAAAATAACCGTGAAGACGAAAGAACCGGTTGAAAACAAATATACCGACGATGTGTTTGAAGAGGTAGACCATAAAAACTGCCAATTGATAGTGCCGGAAGGATGTAGGCAGGCATATCTTCAATCTCCCACCTGGGGGGAATTCCAAGTCGTGGAATCAGCGGCAAGCGGTATGGAAGAAATCAATGCCGACAACATGACGGTGAAAGACTGTGGAGCTGGAATCGAAATTGGCAATATAGGAGCAGATGTTCATACTGCCGTGTTGAGCAGCCTGTCTGGACAAACGCTTTCAAGGGCGGCCGTCGTTCATGGTCGTGCGGTGCTTCCTGCCGCTGCATTGCCGGCCGGAGGCTATATCATCACGCTTCATGGTGTGAGCGGAACCCATGCGTTGAAAATGGTTAGGCGTTAAGCGTAGTTCTTGATGACCTTCCTTACGGCAAGAGTGGTATTGGGTACAGCTTTGTGAAGAGTCCCCCACGCAATTCTAATTGTAACAATTAAATTTTAAAAGAGCCATATCAAACTTTGTTTTCAGGTATTGATATGGCTCTTTTCATGATGTCCTTTTTATACTTGATGTTTTCCGAAACTTCCTTTTCTCTCTTTGCCGATACTGTAAGTTGTATGGCTGACAAAGAAAACCTATTCTGTTACGGTCTTTTCCTTGATGACGAACACACTGAACGCACCGATGACAAGGAGTATTCCTGCCACTACCATCATGTTGCTCTGTACGCTTCCTGCCAAGCTGAGAATGATACCGCCCAGCAGGGCGGCGGCAATCTGCGGCACGCAGATGGTGCCGTTGAACAGCCCGAGATACACGCCCATGTGGCCGTAGCCCTGCAGGGCATTGGTGACGAGCGTGAAGGGCATGGCCAGCATGGCAGCCCAGGCGCAACCAATGAGCAGGAACGGGATGAACTGCATGTACTGGTTGTGGAACAGGGGCATGAGGGCAAAGCCGATTCCGCCGATGGCCAAACTGGCGGCATAGGCCCGTTTTCGGTTTTTGAAACGGGGCAGCACCATGGCCCATACCACACTGCCTATGGCTTGAACGGCAAAGAGAATGCCAACCCAGTTGCCTGCCTCTTGATAGGCGGCAGTCTTGGTGGCATCGGCGGCGGTCATGTCAACGTCCCAGCAAACAGAAGCGATGGCACCGTTGGTGTAGATCCACATGTACATGAATGCTGCCCAGCAGAAAAACTGCACCAGTCCTACCGTCCAGAAAGTTTTGGGCGCATGGGCGAGCAACTGGAAAACATTCACCTTTTCCTCGTTCAGGGGCTTGGTCAGCCCGTTGTATGACGCATAGGTCTTAGGGTTCCATTCTTTCACTTTCAAGGAGGTGTAGATGACGCAGAGAATCAAGATGGCGGCACCCACGTAGAACGAATAGATGACCGAATCGGGGATAACGCCCTTGGGGGCTTCGTTGGATATGCCCAAAACTGTGAAAAGGAAGGGGAAGACAAAACCCGCCACCGACCCGGCATTACAGAGGAAACTCTGTATGGAATAGGCAAGGGTCTTCTGGCTTTCGTTTACCATGTCGCCCACCAGCATCTTGAACGGTTGCATGGCCATGTTGATGCTGGTGTCGAGGAACATGAGCGAGAGCAGTCCGAAGACCATGGCTGTAGATACTGCCATGCCGAACGAACCGGCATTGGGCAGCAGGCACATCACCAGCACGGCCGCTGCCGCACCGACAAACAGATAAGGAATGCGCCTTCCGAAGCGACACCACGTTTTGTCGGACAGTGCTCCCACAATGGGCTGCACGAGGATGCCCATGAGGGGTGGCAATATCCAGAAATAGCTTAAGCTGTGCGGGTCGGCACCCAGTGTCGCAAAAATGCGCGAGATGTTTGCGCTCTGCAATGAGTATGCAATTTGCACACCAAAGAATCCGAAACTCAGATTCCACAGACTTCCCAAAGGAAGATTCGGCTTTTGTTTTAATTCATAATTCATAATTCATGGGGGTTAATTCACAATTCATAATTATAGATACTCTTTTAGCTTGGTTTATGATTACTCGAACACAGAGCTTGCTAACCGAATGTCTTTTCGTCAAGGGGTAAAGGTGTTTTGGAAATGTTGCGTTCTTTTTTTTCGTCACAGAGAAAGCGGCACGGTCTTGTACGGCGCACGGAAAAATCCTTACTCTTCTCCACGATGACGTTCTCTTCAATCGGTTTCATCCCTCAATATCGTTTGTTGTTGTTATTCATTTGTTATCAATTCTGTATCAATCCCGTTTCTGATTCATCCAAATCCGTCCGGTCTCATCGCCAAAGCTGACTTTAATTATGAATTAAAAAACTCCTTATCTTGTCGTTCCTCTCACCACCAACCTTGTTCTCACCACTTTTTTCTCCACCTTGTCCATGGGGATGAGGCCTTCCACATGGTTAACGAGAATATCGACGGCTTCTTCACCTACCATGTGGCCTCGCTGCTCTACGGTGGTGAGCATCGGGTCGCAGGCAATGGCTCGTTCACCGTTGGTGAAACCGCAGATGGAAACGTCTTCGGGTACCCGAAGCCCCATGCGCTTGGCAGTGTAGAGGATGCCGATGGCCGTGTCGTCGTTCACGGCAAAGAAAGCGTCGGGACGGTCGCTGCGCGAAAGAACCTCTGGGGTGATGGCTTCTGCATCGCTCCGGTTGTCGCAGAGCATGTACAGACTGTCGTCCAACGTCAGCCCATGCTTGAGAATGGCATCGCGATAGCCGTTGTAGCGGTTCTTTGATATTTCGAGTTGCATGGGCGACCCATAAAATGCAATGCGCTTGCATCCCGTTTCTATCAGATGGGTAACGGCAGTGAGTGCCCCCATGTAATCGTCCACCACCACGCGGTTGGTATTGATTCCCGTGCAAATGCGGTCGTAGAAAACAAGCGGCATGTTGCTTTCCATCAGTTTGTGGAAATGGTCGTATTTCACCGTGTCTTTTGCTTGCGACACGATGACGCCGCACAATCTGTGTTCGATGAACGAATCGCAAATGCGCCTTTCCTTTTCATACTTCTCATCGCTTTGGGCAACCATGATACGATAGCCTCGCACGGTGGCCTGCTCTTCGATGCCGGAAAGGATGGAGGAAAAATAATAGTGTGTGATTTGCGGAATGATAACCCCTATTATTTTGAGAGGGGCTGTGCGGGTCTTGCGCAAGGATTCGGCCAATACATTGGGAGAGAAATGATGTTCGCGTGCGAAGGTCTGGATTTTCTCTCGCTGCATTTCGCTGATTTTCGGATTGTTTTTCAGTGCGCGCGAAACCGTTGCAACGGAAACGCCCAGTTCGCGTGCAATATCCTTCATCGTTATGTTGTTGTCACTCATAGGTCACGGAATTTGTTTTGATGCAGCGCAAGATGCAGCTCTGTCTTATGCAAAGGTAGTGCCAGCGAGCGCAAAGAAAGTTCACTTTCGGTTTGCCAAGCGCAGTTCTATCTTATGCAAAGGTAGTGTAAAGAATCCGAATGTTTTGCTCCTGCAAATTTAATAAATGTATTTCTTTCATGCAAACGTTTGCATTCTGTTATTCTGCAATTTATGCGTTTTTTAATACACCTTTGGATAACTAAGGCTAATTTTGCATCAGAAACTAATGGAACCACCATTAAGATGGTTAAACTATCAGCCTACATTTACAAACAATTATAACAACTAACTTTAAACAATTAAATGATGAAGCAGGTAAAATTCGCAATGCCTCTGAGGATGCTCGCCCTTGTATGCGGGCTGATCCTTTCTGCTACCGCCTTTGCACAGCAAATCACTGTCAACGGCAATGTTAAGGATGCTACCGGCGAAGCAGTGATTGGCGCTACAGTCCGAGTGGTTGGACAACAGGGAGGCACCGTTACTGACTTTGACGGTAACTTCACCATCAAAGCCAACAAGGGCGACAAGATTTCCGTGTCGTTCATTGGCTATCAGGATGTTGTCGTTGACGCTGCTCCCACGCTGAGCATCGTGATGAAAGATGATGCGCAACTTCTGGAAAACGTGGTTGTCATCGGCTATGGCCGTGCCAAGAAAACAGACGTAACGGGATCGGTGACTGCCATAAAGCCCGACGAGATGAACCACGGCTTGCAGACCAATGCGCAAGACATGATGACCGGAAAGATTGCCGGCGTGAACGTAACGTCAACGGGCGGTGCTCCTGGCGCAGGAGCCACTATCCGCATTCGCGGCGGTGCATCGCTGAGTGCTTCTAACGACCCTCTGATCGTCATTGATGGTTTGGCCATGGACAACAATGGCATTCAAGGACTGTCCAACCCTTTGTCTATGGTGAACCCGAACGATATTGAAAGTTTCACGGTACTGAAAGACGCTTCGGCCACAGCCATCTACGGTAGCCGCGCTTCCAACGGTGTCATCATCATCACCACCAAGAAAGGTTCCAAAAGCGGCAAACTGAAAGTGTCTTACAGCGGCAACGCTGCTGTAAGTTTTGTCAACAAGACACTCGACGTGATGAGCGGTGATGAATACCGCGCTTTTATAGAAAAGGTATATGGAAAGGACAGCGAGCAATACGGCAAACTGGGAATGGCAAATACCGACTGGCAGAAACAGATATACCGCGATGCCTTCAGTACCGACCACAACATTACCGTTGCCGGCAACATGAAAGGACAGCCTTTCCGTGTGTCGGCGGGAGGTACGTTGCAGGACGGTGTCATCAAGACATCCAATTTCCAGCGTTTCACGGGTAGTTTGAACTTCTCGCCCTCGCTGATGGACAATCATTTGAACCTGAATGCGAACCTGAAGGGAATGTGGGCCAAGAACCGCTTTGCCGACGGGGGCGTAGTGGGTGCAGCCATGACCTACGATCCTACGCAGCCTGTAAGGGTTGACGCTTCGGCAGCCAACTATAACGACTATCTCACATCGTTCGGCGGTTTCTATCAGTGGACCGGCAAGAACGAGTATGGCGACAGCACATGGCCTCTGGCTTACAACTCTTTGGCACAGGCCAACCCTGTTGCCACGCTGGAGTATCAGAACAACCGCGCCATTTCCAAGTCGCTGATTGGAAACTTGGAGATTGACTATAAATTCCACTTCATGCCGGAACTTCGCTTCCACGTAAATGGGGGCATGGACTTGTCGACAGGCTCGCAGACCAACGACATTGACCCACGTTCGGCCGGCAACAACTACTTTGGATGGTGGGGCAAGGATGTGATTGACAAATACAACCTGTTGTTCAACTCTTATCTGCAATATGCAAAGGAAACGGGAGCGCACAACTTCGACATTATGGGTGGCTACGAATGGCAGCACTTCCATAGAAAAGGAACAAAAGTTGGGTTCGGTACCTACCGTTCTACCAACAACGATCCCTCCAAGGCCGGGCTGCGCTACAACGAAACCAGCAACGAGTGGGCAAGTGAAAGTTTCTTGGTGTCTTTCTTCGGCCGTATGAACTACACCTTGCTCGACCGCTATCTGCTCACCGCCACATTCCGTGCCGACGGCTCTTCCAAGTTCAACAAGGACAACCGATGGGGCTATTTCCCCTCGGTGGCACTGGCTTGGAGAATCAATCAGGAAAACTTCCTGAAGAACGTGGACTGGCTGTCTGACTTGAAACTTCGTCTCGGTTACGGTATCACCGGCCAGCAGGAAGGCATTGGCGATTATTCCTACTTCCTTTCTTATGTAGTGAACCGCGAACACGCTTTCTATCCCATCTTCGGTGACAACGACAAGGGTATTACCTATCGCCCCAACGCCTACAACAACAAGCTGACGTGGGAAAAGACCACCACATGGAATGCCGGTATTGACTTCGGCGCCTTGAACGGACGGTTCACCGCTGCTTTCGACTGGTACTACCGCAAGACCAAAGACTTGCTGCAGGACGTGACGGTTTCTGCCGGCTCCAACTTCAAGAACTCGGTGATGACCAATGTCGGATCGCTCGAAAACACCGGTTTTGAAATGTCGTTGGGCGGAAAGATTGTCCAGACCCAAGATTTTGTATGGGACTTGCAATACAACCTCACGTACAACCACAACAAGATTACCTCCATGACAACTGGCGACCGTCCGGGTTATTATTTGCCGACAGGCGGCATTTCCGGTGGTACGGGCAACACCATCATGGGCCAGGCCGTGGGTCATCCCGCTTATTCGTTCCTGGTTTACCAGCAGGTTTACGACGAGAATGGGAAACCCATTGAGAACCTGTTTGTTGACCGCAACGGCGATGGTGTCATCAGCGACGGCGACCGCTACTTCTACAAGAAGCCGGCTGCAGACGTGCTGATGGGACTTGCTTCCAAAATGATCTATAAGAACTGGGACTTCAGTTTCAGTCTCCGTGCCAGTCTGAACAATTACGTGTTCAACAATGTGGAATCCAACAACTCTAACCTGAACAAGAGTGCCATCTATGCGCAGTCGGGCTTCTTCTCCAATTTCGTGAAGCGTCATCTCGACCTCGGCTTCCAGGGCATCGGCAACTACTATATGTCCGACTATTTCGTGCAGAACGCATCGTTCCTGAAAATGGACAACATCACTCTGGGCTATTCTTTCGGCAAACTGTTCGGCACACCTATCAGCGGCCGTGTTTATGGAACGGTGCAGAATGTGTTCACCATCACCAAGTACAAAGGACTCGATCCTGAAGTGTCAAAAGATGACAATGGCAGGCAAGTCATGGGCATCGACAACAACATCTATCCCCGTCCGTTCGTGACAATGGTTGGTTTGAATCTTAATTTCTAAAACACATAATACATTTCAATTATGAAACTAAAATATTTCAACATAAAGAATCTCATGTCTCTTGCTGCATGTGCCATGGTGTTCACCACCAGCTCGTGCATTGGCGACCTCGATGTAGATCCCACCATCGACAAGAGCACCATCATGACATACGACCGTGACGGCAATTTCCGCAAGATTTATGCCAACATGGCACTGACCGGACAACAAGGCCCTGCGGGAAGCGGAGATATTGCCGACATCGACGAGGGCTTCTCCGATTTCTTCCGTCAGGTATGGAACCTGAACGAATTGCCTACCGATGAGTCTATCTGCACATGGAGCGACGCGGGTATTCCCGAACTCAACAGTGCCACATGGGATGCTTCCCACGGACTGATTACGGCACTCTATTATCGCCTGTACTTCGGCATCACTTTGTGCAACTCTTTCCTTGAACAGACCCGGAACGATGGCTCTGAAGATTCCAAATACCAACGTGCAGAGGCCCGTTTCATGCGCGCGCTCTACTATTTCTACGCCATGGATTTCTATGGAAACGTTCCTTTCCTCACACAGGTTTCTTCCGAGAATGCCCCGCAGGCTTCGCGTGCGGAAATCTTCCAATTCATCGAAAAGGAACTTACCGAATGTGTTGCCGACATGAAAGCACCACGCCAAAATACATACGGACGGGCCGACCAGGCAGCCGCATGGTTGCTGCTTTCGCGCATGTACCTGAATGCCAAAGTATATACAGGCTCTGAAAGATGGGCCGATGCCGCTTCTTATGCAAAGAAAGTCATCGACTCGGGCTATTCGCTCAGTCAGAACTACCAATACCTGTTCATGGGCGACAACAATTCCAATGGCGCCCAAAACGAGGTCATTCTTCCCATTCTTCAGGATGGCATCCTTACGCAGAACTATGGCGGTGCGTTGTTTCTCTGTGCCTCTACCTATAAGGACGACATGGGCAAGCACGGCACCAGCGAGAACTGGGCAGGCAACCGTGCGCGCAAGAACATGATGGACAAGTTCTTCCCCACAAGCGATGCACCGGCAGTAGGTGTTGAGGCCATGGTGGCAGCCGCTCGCGACGACCGCGCTTTGTTCTACGGTATCGACCGCAGCCTTTCCGTCAAGGAGGTTTCCACTTTCACCGACGGCTATTCCTGCGCCAAGTTCACCAATACCTATTCCAACGGCGCCACTCCCCACGATGTGAAGTTTGTGGATATGGACGTTCCCTTCATGCGCTTGGGCGAGGCCTACCTCACCTATGCAGAGGCACAGGCACGTATGGGCAACAGTGCCGAGGCTAAGAAATACATCGATGCCCTGAAAAATCGTGCACATGCCAACACGCAGCCTTCTTATGCGCTGAACGACATTTGCGATGAATGGTCGCGCGAGTTCTACTACGAGGGCCGTCGCCGCATGGATCTGGTGCGTTTTGGCAAGTTCGGCGGCAACTCAGACTATATTTGGGAGTGGAAAGGTGGCCAGCGCGAAGGAAGCAACTTTGCGGCATTCCGCAACGTGTATGGAATCCCGACGAAGGATCTTGTGGCCAACAGCAACTTGAAACAGAACGACGGGTATGGTAAATAAACGCTTTGGTAAGAACAAATAAAAAAGACGATCATGAAAAAAATATTTATATTGATACCGTTTTTGGCAGGTTTGATGCTCACCACATCCTGCGAGAAAGACATGGACTCAAATCCTACGCTGGCCACTCCGTCATCGTTTGTCCTCAACACGCCGGCATTGGCCAATTCCACATACGACCTGAGCCATTCAAAGACCATTGAACTGACCTGTACCCAACCCGACTACGGTTTTCCGGCTGCCACAAGTTATGCCGTACAGATTTCACTGAACGAAAACATGGAGGATGCGGTTGAACTGGACACCAAATACACAACGGCCAGGATGCATGTTGACGCTATGGAGATGGCGGTTGCCCTGACACAGAAATTGGTGGATGCGGGACGCACGGAAGTAGAGTTTCCCGTCACCACACCCCTTTATGTGCGCCTGAGGGCCAGTTTGGGCGATAGCATTGGCGAGGTGTTTTCCAATGTCGTTCTGCTGAAAAACGTGAGAACCTCGTTTGCACTTCCTCCAGTGAAAACTCCTGAGAACCTCTATGCCGTGGGCAGTTTCTGCGATTGGAATTGGGACCGGAGCGTGGCCTTGGCACCGGTCAACGGGGCAACCCACATCTTCTGGCATTTGATTTACATCGACGGTGCAGGTTTCAAGTTCAACGCCACCCAGGCATGGAACGGAACAGAGGTGGGTTTCGGCAAACTGAACAGCATCGACGATGCGGCAGGTGCCGGCATCCAAGGCAGCGGTGGCAACATCATTGCAGCCAATCCCGGATGGTATCTTTTTGTGGTGACAACTTCCGTGAAAGGGCGCAACGTGGTTTACGATGCGAAAGTGCTCAAGCCGGAGGTTTATCTGAAAGGGTCGGTCATGGGAGGCAACTGGAACGACCGTGCCGAGGGCAGTATGTTCACCGTTCCTGCCACGGCAGAAGAACCGTTCGTGTCGCCGGCATTCCTGGAGGATGCTGCACCCGACAGTGGCGTGCGTGCGTATGTCAAGATTGATTCTTACGACTGGTGGAAAACCGAGTTCATGGTGTTCGACGGTGTTATCAAATACCGTGGCAACGGGGGCGACCAAGACCGTATCGTGGCCAGCAAGGGGCAGAAACTGTATTTGAACTTTGCAACAGACACCGGTAAGATAGAATAAATCGATTTTCATCCGTCCGGCGGGACAGTCCTGTCGGACGGACGTATAAAACATCAAAATCCAATTACAATCATGAAGAAATTATCATTATATGCATTACTGGGTGTTGTCGGACTGATGATGACATCATGTAACGAGGATTTCACCGACTGGGCAGAACCGCAAAGCAATCCTCAAGAAGAGGCTGTCACCATTCCGGGTGTAGGTGCCAGTGCCGTCGATCCGCAGAACCTGAATACAGAAGCCGACAGCGTGCCTACTTTCCGGCTCAGCACGGCAGCGCTGCCCGAAGGTTTCACACTCGGCCACGCACGTGTGGAATTAACGCCTGCAGATGTGGAAGGTGCAACGACGACAACCGTCTATGCCTCCATTTCGGGCATGACGCCTGTTGGCGAACTTCAGAAACTTATTGGCAGCACTTACGGACTCCGTCCGGTCAACCGCACTTTCAATGCCCATGTATATGTGGATGCCGTGAAAGACGGGCAGGCCATGTTCATCGATGCCGGAACCATCCAGGTGCTGCTTACCCCCAAGGCACCGAAAATAGAGAATGTCTATTATCTGACCGGCTCGCCAAACAAGTGGAGCAATGCCGACAAGTCGTTCCCCGTGGTCAACAGCGGTGCCGATCCCTACTCCGACCCGGTGTTCAGCATCACGCTGACTGCGGCGCAGGTGGGCGAAGGCATTGAGTTCAAGCTCACGCCCGAGTCGAAAGTGGGAACGGACAACTGGCAGGAATGCATTACCGCCGACAACAAGGCTCCCGAATCAAAACTTGCGAACGACAACGCGGGCGGCAATCTGAAGGTGGCTCAGGTAGAGGGCACGAAATACTACAAACTCGTCTTCAACCTGCTCGAACTCACATGGAAAGTGGAAACCATGAACGACCCGGAACTCTTCCTCACCGGCGACCACTACGGATGGGGCGACACCGCCGATGCATGGAAACCGCTTGTTCCCGTATGGGGCACCCCCGACCACTTCTGGACCGTGATCTATCTGCACGCAGGCGAACAATTCAAGTTTGCACCTCAGGCAGGATGGGGCAACGAATTCGGCACGGACGCAACCATCAACGATGTGGCAGGTGCCGGTGTCACCGATGTTGACGGCAACATCCGGGTGAGCAATGCCGGCTGGTATATCCTTCACGTGGTGAATGGCATGCAGCGCATTGTCAACATCCTGAAGCCCAATGTTTATCTGATGGGTGATACGGCCGGTGATTGGGAGGTTACGGATGCACACCTTTTTGCCGTTCCAGCTACGGAAGACGGTGAGTTCGTATCGCCCCCGTTTGTAAAAGATGCCGATGTGCGCATGTGCATCAGCCTCGCCGATACCGACTGGTGGAAAACCGAGTTCATCGTCAATGCCGGCGGAAAGATCGACTACCGTGGCAAGGGCGACGACCAGACGCGCATTCTGGTGAAGGCTGGGCAGAAGGCATATCTGAACTTCGCTGCCGGCACAGGTGCCTACAGGTGATCCATGCCCGTGGTCAAAACTTCCACGAAGTGAACCGAAAGAAATATTAAGAGGGTGCGTCTATTTGAACTGCACCCCAAAAGCAGGACGTTAAATTAAATACACGTGCTGTCCCAATCCCCGGAAGAGAAAATTGCCCGGACGACCATGCAAGAATCGTCCGGGCAATTTCCGTGGATGGGCAAGAACCCGGACCAAGGGAAAAGGGACGGTTCATCGCCGCATCGTATAAAATGCGCCCGATAATTTTGCGGTATGCTCAAAAAAAACTACCTTTGCAACATTATTCATACATACACGCAGGACAATGATTCTTTTCTTTAGGACTCCATCACAGAGTGTGATCGCAACCGAGATAAGCAACCCGCTGAACACGCAGGAAATCGATGAACTATGTTGGCTTTATGGCGAGGCAAAGCTTGTGGAAGGCGATGCCTTGGAAGGCTTTTTTATAGGGCCACGCCGCGAAATGGTGACACCATGGAGCACCAATGCCGTGGAAATTACGCAGAACATGAACCTGAAAGGCATCGTGCGCATTGAGGAATATTTCCCCGTAGGCGGAAAGGATGCCGAGCACGACCCCATGCTGCAACGCATGTACGAGGGGCTGAACCAGGAGATTTTCACGGCAGGCCACCAGCCGGAACCCATCAGGCACGTGGACAACCTCGAAGCATACAACGAACAGGAGGGACTTGCCCTCAGTGCCGAGGAGATGGACTATCTGCACACGGTGGAGAAGAATCTGGGCAGGCCGCTCACCGACTCGGAGATTTTCGGTTTCGCCCAGATCAATTCGGAGCACTGCCGGCACAAGATTTTCGGAGGCACCTTCGTGATTGACGGAAAAGAAATGGAATCGTCGCTCTTTGCGATGATCAAGAAAACCACCCAAGAGAACCCGCACAAGATTCTCTCTGCCTATAAGGACAACGTGGCTTTCTCGCAAGGCCCCACCATCGAGCAATTTGCTCCAAACGACCAAAGCACATCCGACTACTTTCAGATAAAAAACGTAGAAAGCGTCATCTCGCTCAAAGCCGAGACACACAATTTCCCCACTACGGTTGAGCCTTTCAACGGGGCATCCACAGGTACGGGCGGTGAAATCCGCGACCGCATGGGCGGAGGCGTCGGCTCATGGCCCATTGCCGGAACGGCGGTGTACATGACGGCCTATCCCCGCATGACAGAAGGGCGCGAATGGGAAGAAATCCTTCCTGTGCGCAACTGGCTCTACCAGACACCCGAGCAGATATTGATCAAGGCATCGAACGGTGCATCAGACTTCGGCAACAAGTTCGGACAACCCCTCATCACAGGTTCGGTGCTTACTTTCGAGCATCAGGAGGGAAACGAGAAATATGCTTACGACAAAGTGATCATGCTTGCAGGAGGTGTCGGCTACGGAACAAGGCGCGACTGCCTGAAAAAGAAACCGCAGAAAGGCAACAAGATTGTGGTAGTGGGCGGCGACAACTATCGTATCGGATTGGGTGGAGGTTCGGTGTCGTCGGTTGACACGGGACGCTACAGCAACGGCATCGAACTGAATGCCGTGCAGCGCGCCAATCCCGAAATGCAGAAACGCGCCTACAACTTGGTACGCGCCCTGTGCGAGGAAGAGGTGAATCCGGTGGTAAGCATCCATGACCACGGCTCTGCCGGACACGTCAACTGCCTTTCGGAATTGGTGGAAGAATGTGGGGGAGAAATCGACATGTCCCAACTGCCAATTGGCGACAAAACCCTATCATCGAAAGAAATCATTGCCAACGAGAGTCAGGAACGCATGGGACTGCTCATCGACGAAAAGCACATCGAGCATGTGCGCCGGATTGCCGAGCGCGAGCGCGCACCGATGTATGTGGTGGGCGAGACCACAGGCGACGCACACTTCTCGTTCAGACAGGGCGACGGTGTGAAACCGTTCGACCTGGACGTGGCGCAGATGTTCGGGCACTCGCCCAAGACCATCATGCACGACATCACGGTGGAAAGGCACTACGAGAATGTTGATTACAAGAAAACAGGATGCAACGGCCATACCCTGGACGAATACATAGAACGTGTGCTGCAACTGGAGGCTGTGGCTTGCAAGGACTGGCTCACCAACAAGGTGGACCGAAGCGTTACGGGCAAGGTGGCCCGCCAGCAATGCCAGGGAGAAATCCAGCTGCCTCTGTCCGATTGCGGCGTGGTGGCCCTCGACTACCGCGGACGGAAAGGCATTGCCACTGCCCTGGGGCACGCTCCGCAAGCCGGTCTGGCATCGCCCGAAGCAGGAAGTGTACTGTCGGTGGCCGAATCGCTGACCAACATCGTATGGGCACCGCTGGAGAACGGCTTGAACAGTGTAAGCCTGTCGGCCAACTGGATGTGGCCATGCCGCTCGCAAGCCGGTGAGGACGCACGCCTGTACAACGCCGTACAGGCCTTGAGCGATTTCTGCTGCGCCATCGGCGTGAATGTGCCGACGGGCAAGGACTCGCTGTCCATGAGCCAGCAATATCCCAATGGCGAGAAAATCATCGCTCCGGGCACCGTTATCGTGAGCAGCGGCGGCGAAGTGAGCGACATCAGAAAGGTGGTGTCGCCCGTTCTGGTTAACGACAAAAATGCCAGCATCTATCACATAGACTTCAGTTTCGACCGTCAGCGATTGGGCGGAAGCGCCTTTGCACAGAGCCTGGGCAAGGTGGGCGACGATGTTCCCACCGTGACCAATCCCGAATATTTCGCCAATGCCTTCAATGCCGTTCAACATCTCATCAAGAAAGGATGGGTGATGGCCGGCCACGACATCAGTGCGGGCGGCCTGATTACCACCATTCTGGAAATGACTTTCGCCAACAAGCGTGGCGGCCTGCACATCAACCTGCACAACCTGGCCAGCGACGACATCGTGAAAATGCTGTTTGCCGAAAATCCGGGTGTGGTGATTCAGGTTTCCGACGAGCACAAGTTCAAACTGAAGGAATATCTGGAAAACGAAGGTGTGGGCTTTGCGAAAATAGGATATGCCCTGCCGAACCAACGCCAACTGATCATCAAGAACGGTGACTTTGAACACACATTGGACATTGACCATCTGCGCGACGTGTGGTACAAGACCTCTTACCTGCTCGACCGCAAGCAGAGCATGAACGGCTGTGCAGACGCGCGTTTCAAGAACTACAAGAAACAGCCACTGCAACTGAAATTCAATCCGAGGTTCGTAGGCAAACTCTATAAATACGGCATTTCTGCCGACCGCCGCAAGCCATCGGGCACCAAGGCTGCCATCATCCGGGAGAAAGGCACCAACGGCGAACGTGAAATGGCCTATTCGCTCTATCTGGCAGGCTTCGATGTGAAGGATGTGATGATGACCGACCTGGTGAGCGGACGCGAGACTCTGGAAGACGTGAACATGATTGTGTTCTGCGGAGGATTCTCCAACAGCGATGTGCTCGGGTCGGCAAAAGGCTGGGCAGGTGCGTTCCTGTTCAACCCCAAGGCAAAGGAAACGCTCAACAAATTCTATGCCCGCGAGGACACTTTGAGCCTGGGCATCTGCAACGGATGCCAGTTGATGGTGGAACTCAACCTCATCAACCCCGAAGGGGAGAAAAAGGCCAGGATGCTTCACAACGATTCGCACAAGTTTGAAAGCAAATTCGTGGGCTTGACCATTCCCGAAAACAACAGTGTAATGTTCGGCTCGCTGAGTGGAAGCAAACTCGGAATATGGGTTGCCCATGGCGAGGGCAAGTTCTCCTTGCCCGAAAGTGAAGACAAATACAATATCGTGGCCAAATACAACTACAGCGAATATCCCGGAAATCCCAACGGAAGCGATTACGATGCAGCAGGAATCTGCTCGGCAGACGGGCGCCATTTGGCCATGATGCCCCATTTGGAGCGCGCCGTCTTCCCATGGCAGAATGCCTGGTATCCTGCCGACCGTCCGGAAGACGAGATAACACCATGGATGGAGGCGTTCGTGAACGCGCGTCAATGGGTTGAAAGCAAGTTGAAATAACCCATCGAAGAACGGCATGGGCAATATTTATTGGGAGTCTTTCAGAACCTTCTTCAAAATCGGGCTTGTCACCTTTGGCGGTGGCTATGCCATGATTCCCATCATCCAGGAAGAGGTGGTGGAGAAGCACAAGTGGATCGGAAAGGAAGAACTGCTGGACCTCATTGCCATTGCCCAAAGTTGTCCCGGCGTCTTTGCCATCAACATCAGCATCTTCATCGGTTATAAGCTGCGGAACATCAAGGGAGCGGTGTGCTCGGCAGCAGCCACCGCCCTTCCCTCCTTTCTCATCATCCTGCTCATTGCCATGTTTTTCCACCAGTTTCAAGACAACAAGGTGATGGCAGCCATCTTCCGGGGCATACGTCCAGCAGTGGTGGCGCTCATTGCCGTTCCCACTTTCAACTTGGCCAAGAGTGCCCGCATCAACCTGGCCAACTGCTGGATTCCCATTGGCGGAGCCATGGCGATATGGGCACTGGGTGTCTCGCCCATCCTCATCATCATACTGGCAGGTGTGGCCGGCTATGTTTACGGTAAATACATCAAACCTACAGAATGATTTATCTCTATCTCTTCATCACGTTTTTTGAAATCGGACTGTTCGGTTTCGGTGGAGGCTACGGTATGCTTTCACTGATTCAGGGCGAGGTGGTGCACCACCGGCATTGGATGAACACCGCCGAATTTACAGACATTGTGGCCATCAGTCAGATGACTCCCGGACCTGTAGGCATCAACTCTGCCACCTATTGCGGCTATACCGCCGTGAAGAATGCCGGCTACGGCATGCCCATGGCAGTATTGGGCAGCGCAACGGCCACTTTTGCCCTTGTGCTTCCTTCGCTCATTCTGATGCTTCTCATCAGCAGGATGTTCATGAAATACATGAACACGCCCACTGTACAGAGCGTATTTTCCGGATTGCGCCCGGCGGTGGTGGGATTGCTGGGAGCGGCCACTCTGCTGTTGCTGACCGAGGAAAACTTTTCTTCGTTGGATGCCAATCCCTGGCAGTTCTGCATCAGCTGTTTTCTCTTCATTGCCACTTTTGTCGGTACGAAATATTTTAAAATCAACCCGATAAGGATGATCGCGTACAGTGCTTTCGCCGGCCTTGTGCTGCTCTATTGAGAAGACATTGCCTGCCATCGAGAGGTTTCTCCATCCACTGACATTTTCAGGTATCACTCAACTTTTTTCTCTGTCCGATAGGGGTTTTTGTTTTCTCATGCGTTATTATGGCAGTACTCAGCACCTAAGAGAAGATACTTGTGAAAGTATTGTAGGTTAATGTTATATAGACTGGCATACTGTATGGTTTTCAAGTGGAAAACCAGCGTATGCTGCATTTATAAGGGTAATAAAAGCATGAATAGGAAGACAGCACGAGGACAAAAAAACGGACTTAGAATGTAAGGTGGCGGAGGTATATGCATTCAGAAGATGCATTCGGAAGGTCTCTCTCCAAATTTTTACGACAATCTGCTTATGCACTTCGGAATTGCCTCCGACACCTACATTTGGTTTGTTTCAGATTTCATTGCCGCTTGGCAATGTTGAGACAAAGACGATTTCCCCACATCAAAACTGTATGATTAAAGTTTGCCTTGGAGCAAGTTTCACATCTTCACCTATATATATGTTCCTGCCCGTCATGACATCGGTGGCTTGTTTGGCATTTCCTATAACCTCGGCATACCGTTCCGCTTCAAACACATTTTCCGTCTGGGTGCCGTTGAGAATCGTGAGCACCGTCTTTCCTTTGTATTGGCGGGCAATGACATATACACCCTGATAGGGAATGAACTGCGTCATGCTGCCTTTGGCAATCACATCGTTGCTCTGCCGCCAATGGAGCAGACGGCTTGTCCAGTTGAACATGGCGTTTTGCGCAGGAGTGCGCCCTTCTTCCGTAAAAGCATTCTGACTGTCACCGGGGAAACCGCCGGGAAAATCCTTGCGAACGTTTCCGTCGGTCACTTCCTTCGTGCCGTTCATCATGATTTCCGTGCCGTAATAGAGTTGAGGAATGCGTTTCACGGTGAGCAACAAGGCAAGTGCCTGTTTCAGAGAGAGTGAATCCTGACCATTGCCCAAGAAACGGTCGGTGTCGTGATTGTCGATGAACGCCATCACATGATCGGGGTCGGCATAGAGATAATCATACACAAATGAGTTGTAAAGACGGTTGAGCCCTTGCCACCATCCGTCCGTTTCCTCGCGTTTTGCCATGTTGAGTTTGTCGAAGAAACTGAAGTCCATTACGGTTTTCAGATAACTGTTGTCAGCCGAAAGTTTGCTGTCTTTTTGCCATGCGGCGGTGTAGGCAGGTTCTGTCACCCATGTCTCTCCCACTACATTGAAATTGGGATATTCCTCATCCAAGGTTCTCATCCATCGTGCCATCCCCCTTGCATCGGCATAAGGATAAGTGTCCATGCGGATGCCGTCAATGCCCACGGTCTCTATCCACCAGATGCTGTTCTGTATCAGATAGGTCATCACATGCGGATTGCATTGGTTCAAATCGGGCATGGTGGGCACAAACCACCCGTCAACCGTCTCCCTAAGATCCACCTTGCTGGCATAAGGGTCTTTAACAGGCGTGAGTTTATAACTGGTCTGGAGATATTTGCCGTTCACTTCTGGAACGGCATGGGCCAGTCCTGTCATCGGATCCCTGTCCAATCCTTCCAGTCCGCCGCCCTGTTTCAGCCATTCGGGCGTGTTCAGCCAGTCCTTGCTCGGCATGTTCGCTACCCACGGATGCTCAAAACCACAATGGTTGAAAATCATGTCCATTACGATTTTCAGCCCCCTGGCGTGCGCCTCATCTGCCAGACGGCGGTATTCTGCATTGCTTCCGAAACGCGGATCCACCTTGTAATAGTCGGTAGTGGCATAACCATGATAGGTACTGTAGCCGTTATTGTCGGGCGAATTGTTCTCCAGAACAGGCGTAAACCACAGGGCAGTCACTCCCAATTCATTGAAATAGTCAAGATGCCGGCGTATTCCTTCCAGATCCCCCCCATGTCGCAATGAAGGTTGCGAGCGGTCATTTCTGTAAGCGTTCATTCCCTTTATTTGGTCGTTCTTCGCGCTTCCCGAAGCAAAGCGGTCGGGCATGAGCATATAAAGCACGTCTGCATTGGTGAATCCCATGCGCTTTTCTCCAGCCATTTCTCTCTGCTTCAGCAAGTATTTCACAGTGGATTTCCCTTTCCCGTTTTTGAAGGTCAGCTTCATCTCCCCCGGCTGCGCCCCTTCGAGATTGAGATAAACAAGGAGATAGTCGGGCGAGTCCAGGCGCACCAGCGAATCGACGTGCACACCGGCATAGTTGGTTGTCACGTCCGCTGTCCTGATTCCCTTTCCATAGACCATCAGTTGCAGTGATGGATTCTTCATTCCCACATACCAGTCCGTAGGGTCAATACGGTTGATTTTCACTTGCGCATGCATCAGTGTCACGCAGAGAAGCATTGATGCCAATAGAAGCACACGTCTCGTTTTTTCCATTCCTTTCATTCTATTTATTACATATTACACATTTCCTGTTATTTATAAAAACGGCAGATTTCATTGCCGCTTCTTTCAAGTTCCAGTCTCCAAGCATAAGCGGTGGTGCGCTTGTACCTCACTTCTCCATGCCATACGCACGATGGCTTCGACAAAGATTTTATCATTCTGTTTGACAAAGAATCAGTGCCGATTGTCCGTCTGCCACGGCCTTGTCGCCGCTCAGGGTGTCCACTCCATCCTCGTTGATCATGCCCTGGCAAGCCACCACTTGATAATGACCTTCGGGAATGTTCACGTCCACCCTTTCTTTGTTGGCATTGAGAATCACGATGATTTCGCTCCACGGGTCTATTCCCTGCAAGTCCTTGAGACGGTATGCCACCACGTTTGGGGGAGCAGAGAGAAACTCAAGATGCCTGCGCACCAAGTGAGCCTTGCCCAGACGGAATGCGGGATGGTGCTTGCGCAGGGCGATGAGGTTTCTGTAGTAGTCGAACACTTGCGGATAATGCAGGAGATTGTCCCAATCCAGACGGTTGACGGAGTCGGGCGAGTTGAAGCTGTTGTGCACGCCCTTTTTGTCTCTGAGCATTTCCTCGCCGCTCAAGATGAACGGAACGCCCTGTGAGGTGAGCACGGCGGTTTGCGCCAAGAGACTGAGACGAACAATTTCATCGGTCGCAATGCCGGGAATACTGGCACGCAGACGGTCGGTGAGACACATATCATCGTGGCAACTCACATAACTGATCATCTGTGTAGGTTCGCCTGCCCACGCCTCCTTGCTGTAGTTCACCTTCGTCATGTCGATCTGCGGATGGTGGATGGCACCGGCAATGCCAAACTTGACGCTTTCTTCACTGCCGGGAATACCGGCCAGGAACGCCCCCTTCTTGTCATCGTTGAAGGGTCCGCGCAAGGCATCCCTCAATTCGTCCGAAAAAGCACCGATACGCGGCAGCTGCCGCATGTTTGCTTTCACGGCCAGTTTTTCTTGCGGATAGGCACAACTGCCGGCACTCCATCCTTCACCATATATATATATGGTAGGATCGATCTTGTCGATTTCTGCACGGATAGCATTCATCGTCTCGATGTCATGGACACCCATCAGGTCAACACGGAATCCGTCGATGTGATATTCGTTCACCCAATATTTCATGCTCTCTATCATGAATCGGCGCATCATCGGCCGTTCGCTGGCCGTTTCGTTGCCACAGCCCGAACCATTGGAATAGGTGCCGTCTTCATTCTTTCGATAGAAATAATCAGGGAAAGTGCGCTGGAAATTGCTTCCTTCAATATCGAAAGTGTGGTTGTAAACCACATCCAGGATGACACGGATGCCCGCCTTGTGCAAGGCCTGCACCATTTGCTTGAACTCACGGATGCGCGCTTCGGGCTGATAAGGGTCGGTGGAATAGGAACCTTCCGGCACATTGTAGTTCAGAGGGTCGTATCCCCAGTTGTATTGGGCCTGGTCGAGCCGGTTCTCATCCACCGAGGCATAATCGTATGAAGGCAACATATGAATGGCGTTCACGCCCAACTCTTTCAGGTAATTGATGGCTCTCGGTTCGGTCAGTGCCAGGAATTTGCCTTTGTGTTTCAATCCGGACGAGGCATCGATGGAAAAATCCCTGTGGTGCATCTCATAGACAACAAGGTCGGAAGGTGAGGAAATGGCAGGGCGTTTGTCTGCTGCCCAACCTTCCGGATCTGTCGTCCGCATGTCAATCACAGCACCACGTTTGCCATTCACGCCTACGGCGCGTGCGAACATTCCCGGCGTTTCGCACCGGTTTTTCTTGTCTCCAGCCACATCGAAGGTATAGAACGTCCCTTTCAAATCGCCTTTCACATCCGCCGTCCATCCATAGTCCTCCACTTGTTTCATCTTGAAGGTCTTGAAAGGTTTTCCTCCCCATCCGTCCTTGTAGAGCCTCAGCAATGGGCGACGCTTTCCATTGTCAGGAGCACAAAGGTAGAACGAAGTTTTTGCAGGACTATAATTCACGTGTTCCGTGTAGCCTATGGCCATCGTATCTAACGACTGGGCATGAATCTGCATGAAAGCAAATGCCATCGTGGCAATAACGAACAATGTCTTTATCTTCATTTTCTCAAGCGTATTTATAGGAACAGGCTGTGCTTTTTCGTTATTTCGCCAGCAATGAGACGGCGAAACCTCCACCGCGCGCCTGTTTGATTTTCAGCACGTCTCCTTTCTTCACTGTGCGCCGGGTGATCGTGTATGCCTTGGGATTTTTTTCATAGTCGGCATTCTCGGCATCAGCATAGATGGTGCAAGTGTATTTCCGGCCCTTGTCCAGGAAGTCGAGTTTCACGGTGCTGTTGTGCCCGTTCTCGTCGCATTTTCCACCAACGAACCAATTGTGGGTTCCCTTTGCCTTGCGTGCCACGGTAATATAGTCGCCCGGTTCAGCCTCAAGATATTTCGAGTCGTCCCAATCCACAGCCACATCGCGGATGAACTGGAAGGCATCGTCGTATTTGGCATAGTTCTCCGGCAGGTCGGCTGCCATCTGCAGTGGACTGTACATGGTGAGATACAATGCCAGTTGCCCGCACAGCGTGGTGTGCACGTAGTTGGGATTGTTGCTCCACGTGCTCAGCTGAGTTTCAAAGATTCCCGGCGTATAGTCCATGGGGCCTCCCTGCAAACGAGTGAAGGGCAGGATGACCGTATGGTCGGGATTGCTTCCGCCAAACGCCTCGTATTCCGTTCCCCTTGCGCTTTCGTTGCCCACAAGGTTGGGATAGGTGCGGCAAAGTCCTGTGGGGCGCGTTGCCTCGTGCGCATTCACCATGATGCGGTGTTTGGCAGCCTCCTTCACGCAATGGAGATAATGGTCGTTCATCGACTGACTGTAATGGTGGTCGCCCCGGGGGATGATGTCGCCCACATAACCGCTTTTCACTGCATCGTAACCATATTGGTTCATCAGCGTGTAAGCCTTTTCAAGATGCCGCTCGTAGTTGGTCACACTCGACGAAGTTTCGTGGTGCATCATCAGTTTCACACCCTTTGCATGGGCATATTCGTTGAGTGCCTGAATATCAAAGTCGGGATAGGGAGTCACAAAGTCGAACACGTCGCGTTTCCACATATTCGCCCAATCCTCCCATCCTATGTTCCACCCTTCTACCAACACCTGGTCAAGTCCGTTCCGGGCGGCAAAGTCGATGTATCGCTTCACCTTCTCGTTGTTGGCGGCGTGCCTTCCGTTGGGTCTCGCCTTTTTCCAGTCGATCCGGTCCAAATAGACGGACGGGAACTCGTCGGTGTAGTTCCACGAACTGTGCCCCACAATCATTTCCCACCACACACCGCAATATTTCGTGGGATGAATCCAGCTCGTATCTTCTATTTTACACGGTTCGTTGAGGTTCAGGATGAGATGGCTCGACAGCATATCGCGTGCGTCATCGCTCACCATCACCGTTCGCCACGGGGTTTCGCATGGTGTCTGCATGCACCCTTTCAGTCCTGTGGCATCGGGCGTGAGCCACGATTCCAACACCATCGTCCTGTCGTCCAAGTTCAGGTGCATGGTGGCGTAATTCACGCAAGCAGCCTCATGTATGTTGATGTACAGCCCGTCCTCGCTTTTCATCTGCAAAGAAGTCTGCACCCCGGTGGGCGAGAAGGGTGTCTGCGACGAGTTGCCCCATACAATGGCTTCGTTCATCCGTCCGCGTATTTCGCTCAGTTTGGTGGTTTGCGTGGGATATTCCTGCGTGTCGTAGTCGCCGGCCAGCCACCATGCCTTGTGGTCGCCGGCCATGGCAAACTGCGTATGCTCTTCCTTGATGAGGAAATAGTTCAGTTCCTTTTGTTGCGGAAACTCATAGCGCAAGCCCATTCCATCGTCATAGACGCGAAAACGCACGATGATGTGACGGTTGGTGGCATTTTGGTTGAGCCTCACAGCCAATTCGTTGTAGTGGTTGCGAATGGAGGATGTCTCACCCCATACGGGCTTCCACGTCTCATCGTATGTCGAGGTCTGCGCATCGGCCATGCTGAATCCGTCCATCAGATCGGTTTCTTCCAGCCCTTTTCCAGCATGCTTGTCCTTGGCCAGTTCCAGCCCGAGACGCGACGGCTTCACCACCGCCCGTCCTTTGTAGTTCATCGTATATACAGGCTTTCCGCTTTCGAGTGCGAACGTCACCTCCACCTTTCCGTTGGGCGACTTCACCGTCTGCGCCACCGCCACTAACGGCAGCAGCAGAATGATTGACAGGATTTTTCTCATGGTTGTTTTCTTCCGTTCAATGTAATCAGTTCCCTCACGTTCTCGTTGAAGGGCAGGTTGTCCATCAAATCCTCTATATCCACGTGCATGCGGTAGCGCCAGTAGTGCCTGGGGTTGGAAGGAATGTTGATGCGCTCGCCGTCCGGATCGGCCAAACGCAGACTTTCGTCAATGGCCATCCAGTCCTGAATGCTGAGCACGCACAACATGCTGGGCGATGCCAAATGGCGCGAAACGATGTCGCGCGCCAGCCATCCCGGGAGCGGGTGGGGAGCACTGCCACCACGATTGAGCATGGAATTGTAGTATTCTTGCGTGCGCCATTCGTCCTCGTCCCACCACTGGCGAAGTGTGGGCATATCATGCGAGGATATGGTACAGACGCTCCTGCAGGGATTGTTGGACAAATATCCAAAGCGCACCTTGGGATCTTTGGGCATGGTCTGCAGTTCAAGGCTGAGTATGCGCAGTTCGTCCATCACCCAGGGCACACAGTCGGGCACCATGCCGAGGTCTTCCGCACATACCAGCATGCGAGTGGCCTGCACCAGTTTTGGCAGTTTCTTCATGGCCTCACCATACCAGAACTGGTTGTTCCTGCGGTAATAGTAGTCGTTGTACAGTTTGTTGAAGATGAACTTGTCGCTGTCATACAGGCTCTCGTAGATGAAATCGAACTGCACACAGATGCGCGGGTGGAACCGGTAGGGGTCGTGATGGTCGCGCACAAAGAGTACGTCGCTGATGAGTGCATACAGTCCATCGCGAATCCATATATCGGTGTCACCGGTTTTTCCATCAAAGGCAGCCTCCACCTTACGCTGCGTGTTGAACGCTTCCTTCATGCGGTAGCGTCCGTCATGGGTTGGCACCAAGTATTTCTCCTTCACTTCCGGCGCATGTTCCTTGAAAATACGGTCGAGCACCCAATCCATGATGAACGGCTCCAAGAACAGTTCGTCCTGAAAATGGAGTCCATAGCCTTCTATTTCCTCGCGCGTCATGCCTAACGACGGAGCAAATTGTCCCAGCAATCCGTGTACAGCGTGGATGGGAATTTCCCAAATGCGGAAAAAGCCCAGCACATGGTCGATGCGATAGGCATCGAAGAATTTTGCCATGTTCGAGAAACGGCGTACCCACCAGTCGCAGTCGTCCTTCAACATTTCATTCCAGTTGTAGGTGGGAAATCCCCAATTCTGACCGTTCACAGAGAAACCGTCGGGCGGTGCTCCGGCCTGCCCGTTCAGATTGAAATAGCGGGGTTCCTGCCACACGTCACATCCGAAACGATTCACGCCAATGGGGATGTCGCCTTTCAGCACCACACCCTTCTGCCGGGCATAGTCGTGCACATCGTTCATCTGTGTATTCAGGATGAACTGCACGAAATAGAAGAACGCCACTTCCTTGTATTCGGCCGTGTGTGCAGCCGACAACGCTTCTCGGTCGGCCTCGTTC
This sequence comes from Prevotella sp., assembly GCA_022773395.1. Lineage (GTDB taxonomy): Bacteria > Bacteroidota > Bacteroidia > Bacteroidales > Bacteroidaceae > Prevotella. The sequence goes on along the minus strand of JALFBL010000075.1, from coordinate 1,253 downwards.
CAAGTGTTGTGGTCTTTCCACAATGTATAGTCTGCCGTTTCGTTTTTGTCGCGCAGCATGCAATATTGGGCGTATGGCACAAGCCACCGCTGGGCTTCTGCGAAAAATTCCCTGAAACGTTCTGTCGCCATCATCCGTTCTCCTTCTTGCACAAACAGCAGGCGCAGGTATTCTGTCTTGGCATGGTTCACCCGTTCGTAGTCGATTTGGGGCAGGGCGTTCAGTTCTTTGCGCAGTGCCTCGAAACGCTTACGTTCCTTTACGTCCTTGAGTTCGGGGAGTAGCCTGAGATCGGCATATTGTGGATGCAAGGCAAAAATGCTGATGCACGAGTAGGGATACGAATCAGTCCAGGTATGGGTAGTGGTGGTATCGTTGACGGGAAGGATCTGCAGCAAGTTCTGACGAGTTGCCGCCACCCAGTCTATCATCTTCTTCAAATCGCCGAAGTCGCCCACACCGAAACCGGTCTTGCTTCGCAGTGAGAACACAGGTATCAATGTTCCCGCAAACCGCTGTGGATAAACCGAGAAACGGGCTTGTGTAAGTTCATAGACAGCCACCTCGCCCCGATTGAGGGGCGGCAGATGAACGGTGCGGTTCATGCCGTCTTCCCAAACGGGAGACGTTTCTTGCATACGGTTCAATATCACGAACTTGAACTCGATGACCGGCCGGCGCAGTGCTGATGCATTCACATTCACCACCCATTCGTGGTGGTTATGCTCTGTCATGGAGAGTGCCTTTTTCACTTCCCAACCTCCCAACACAGGGTCATCGCCCGTCATGGCAAGCCTTTCGTTTCCCCTCAGCTGCGGTGCTCTCACCTTTATCTGTATGGCAGCGGAATATGCACAAAGGGTACTCTTTTCCGGCACGTTCCTTGCCACGCAATCGGTCAATGCACTGCTATACAGATAACTGTCTTCGGGCATGTTCAACCAACGGTCATAAATAACATAGTTCACGCTTTTTTCGCCATTCACTTCTAAGCGATGTGGCTCCACCTCCCATTCCCTGCGTATCTGGCGACCGTTGCTCTCCACGCTATAACAATAGTCGATGACATCGCCCACGGCAAACTTGCCATTAAGCTCATAACTCCAATGCACGCCATCAATGGTGGACATTCGATAAACAGCCGTCTTTGCAATCGTTTCACCATTCTTTGCAAGAAAGCGCAACACCAATTCTTCACCAAATACCGTTTGGTATTCTATATTAAATATCAACTTCATAGACTGTGGGGTTAG
>JALFBL010000031.1 GCA_022773395.1 Prevotella sp. | reverse complement strand
CACCGTGCGGTCGAGCACCAGCACGTCTTTGGGCCAGACCCGGTCTATCAAAGCCTGGCGTGAGAAAACCCTCCCTCTTTCGTCCAGCAACAAGTGCAGGATTTCAAATTCGGTTTTCGTGAAGGGGATGTCCTCACCATCGATAGACACCGTCTTCTTGTCGAGGTTCAGTTCCAGACCCTGGTACCGGATGACCGACTGCTGTTGCTGATTCTGCACGTCCGCCGTGCGTCGAAGCACGGCTCGTATTCTCACCAGTACCTCACGGATGGAAAAAGGCTTTGAGATGTAATCGTCGGCTCCAAGGTTGAATCCCGTGATCGTGTCGTTCTCCGTGTCGCGCGCAGTCAGAAATATAATAGGAATATGGGCCGTATCGCTGTCGGCCTTGATTTTTTTTGCCATGGCAAAACCCGACATGCCGCCCATCATCACATCAATCAGCAATAAATCGTACGAGCGGACGCCAATGCCAAAACCTTCTTCGGCCGAGTTCACCGTGTCCACGGCGTAACCGTCTGCCTCCAAATTGAACTTGAGGATTTCACAAAGATCCTGCTCGTCATCTACTACAAGAATGCGGCAAGGCCTGTCGGGATGCTGCCCCTGTGCGGAAAATGTGTTTGCTGCCATAATCAATTGCAAAGATAGAAATCTTTTTGATAACTTGTTTCAATTACGGTACAAAAGTAGTATGTCGTTATTTCATGGAGGTTAAATACATATTACAATCGCATTACATGTCTGACAATACTACCAAGACCCACAGAAGAGCCGTCAGAGGAAGAAAAAAAGCAACGTAACAGATTTGTAACACGAGTTTAAAGACACTGTAACACGGGCAGATTAACTTTGCGCCCGGTTCCGCCCCACTCTTTGAGGCAAGGCGTGCCTTCAGGTTTAAAATTAAGACATAATTATGACAACACTCTATTTGTGCATCGTCGTTTTCCTGCTCATCCTTGCAGTATTCGACCTTTTTGTAGGCGTCAGCAACGATGCCGTGAACTTTCTCAACTCTGCCATTGGCGCCAAGGCCGCCTCGTTCCGCACGGTGATGGTCATCGCTTCAATAGGAATCGCCATCGGCGCGATGATGTCGGCCGGCATGATGGACGTAGCACGGCACGGCATCATGCACCCGGCCAACTATTCGTTCCACGAGGTCATGGTAGTGTTTCTGGCCGTCATGGTGGCAGATGTCATCATTCTCGACATATTCAACAGCCTGGGGCTTCCCACCTCCACCACGGTCAGCATGGTGTTCGAGCTTCTGGGAGGCACCTTCATTCTTGCTCTTTTCAAAATGAGCAACGATGCCACGCTGAACCTTGACATGCTCCTCAACAGCAACAAAGCCCTTTCCGTGATATTGGCCATTTTCGTGAGTGTTGCCATCGCCTTCTTTTTCGGTGTCCTGGTACAATACATCACCCGCATCATATTCACTTTCAACTACAAAAAGCATTTACGCTACACAGTGGCACTCTTCGGAGGCATTTCGTTCACGTTCCTGGCTTATTTCATCTTCTTCAAAGGATTGGCGCAATCGCCATATATCGGAGAGACCACCAAGCAGTGGGTGACAACCCATACAGACTCGCTGATGCTGGCCACCTTCGTCGGTTCCACCCTTGTGGCACAGTTGCTGCACCTATTGCGCGTAAATGTGTTCAAAGTGGTGGTGCTGCTGGGTACATTTGCCCTGGCAATGGCTTTTGCGGGCAACGACCTGGTGAACTTCATCGGTGTACCCATGGCAGGCCTCAGTTCCTTCATGGACTGGCAAGCACATGGTGCGGGCAACCCCGACAGTTTCATGATGACATCGTTGATGGATTCGGCGCAATCGCCACTCCTTTATTTGCTCTTGGCCGGCATCATCATGATTGTAGCCATGAGCACTTCCAAGAAAGCGCAGAACGTGGTGAAAACCAGCGTTGACTTGAGTCGCCAGTCGGAAGGCGACGAAATCTTCGGATCAAGCGGTGTGGCCAGAAGAACGGTACGCATCACGCAAGAGGGAGGTTCGCTTCTGACCAGCATCATGCCCCGTTTCGTTCTGGAATGGATTGACTCCCGCTTCAACAAAGAAGAGGCCATCATCTCCGAAGGAGCTGCCTTCGACATGATTCGTGCTGCCATCAATCTCGTGCTGTCCAGTGCCCTCATCATTGTCGGCACCAACTACAAACTGCCGCTCTCCACCACCTACGTCACCTTTATGGTGGCCATGGGCACCAGCCTTGCCGACCGCGCATGGAGCCGTGAAAGTGCCGTGTTTCGGGTAACGGGTGTCATCAACGTCATTGGCGGATGGTTCATCACGGCTGGCGTAGCCTTCGTCACCACTGCCATCGTCTGTGCCATTTTCTATTTCGTTGGTTCCGTGGCCATGTTTGCCTTCATGGCCTTGGTGGTAGTCCTTCTTGTCCGCAGCAACATGAAGTACCACAAAAAGGCAAAGGAAGAGAAGAAAGACGACATGTTCAACCTGATGATGCGCAGCAACGACCCCGAAATTGTCTGGGACTTGCTCTGCAAGCATGTCAGCCGCACGCAGAGCTTCATCATCCGGTTTGCACTTGAACAGTTCAACAGCCTCCTTGACGGACTGAACAACGAAAGTTCCAAGGAACTGAAGCGCATACAGAACGAACTGAAAGCAGAAAACGACCAACTGAAGAAATTCCGCCGCAAAGAGTTCCTTGCCATGCAGCGCATACCGAAAGACATCGCCATCGAGCGCAACACCTGGTTCCATCTCGGAGCCAACAGCAACCAGCAGTTCATCTACTGTCTCAAGCGCATGCTCGAGCCGGCCAAGGAGCATGTGGACAACAATTTCAATCCCATTCCTCAAGCCTACATCGATGATTTCGAGCCTACACGCCGGAAAATCAACGACTTGATGATGCAGGCGGAACAAATGATTTCTACCTGCCGTTTCGACCAATACGATGAAACGCTTGAAATCGCGGAAAACTGTAAGAATGAGCTTTCGCTGCTGCGCAAGCGCCACATTGACCGCATGCAGAACTACTCCGGTTCCAAGAACTACAAGATAGCCCTTGTCTATCTGAACATCCTGCAGGAGAGCCAAGAGTTCCTCAGCATCATGCGCCACCAACTGAGAGCGGGTCACAAATTTCTTGAAAAAGCCAATACGTCCATCTGACGTATAGACAGTGTATAACTGTCATAACTCGAAAAGTCTCGCTTCGGCGAGACTTTTTTGTCGGTCATTACCAACATCCCAACGTTGACGTTCTACCAGGCGGACGCAACAAGTTCAGGGCTGTCTCCCTGTTCGTATTCGTTCCTTTTATTTCTTCGACAAACCCAAAATCCAATGACCCTTTAAGATAAATTAAAGAATCAGCACCCAACGAAGGTTAATTACGTTAAAATTTCAGTCGGATTTTCCGCAGGATTCACTCGCAAAATAGAAAAGTGACGGATCATCCGTTGGAAAATCGGAAAAAACGGCGGAGCGGTTTTTCGGGGCCGTTCCAGTAATTTATGCCTACTTACATCGCAATTTGGCATATTCTAC
>JALFBL010000064.1 GCA_022773395.1 Prevotella sp. | reverse complement strand
TCTCAAAGTGTATCGTCACCCGGTTGGGTTTCGGATATTATTTTGACGCATAATCCAAAACATTGAAAGCGCGATGAAAAAAATCTCTATAGGGCAGAGAATGTATGTCAGCATCATTTCCATCTTCCTTGTCTTTGCTGTCTCGTTTATGATTTTCCAGCAGAAAAGGGAAAAGGAATTCAAGGTGAAAACGTTGAACCTGCAGTTGCAGGACTATAACGCCCGGATGAGAGAGGCACTGCAATGTGCCGGAGAGTGGTCGGAAAGTTCGTTGGGCAAATATGTGAAAGAACACTCCTTGCCTAATTTGAGAGTGACACTGATTGACAGGGACGGACGGGTGTTCTTCGACAATGTGAGCAAGGACTACGTGCACATACACAACCACAAGAACCGAAAAGAGATCAAGGAAGCGCTCAGTTCGGGTGCCGGTTCCGACATCAGCAGAGTAAGCAGTACGTTGAAAAAGGATTATTTCTATTCGGCCACCTATTTTCCCAAGGAAGGTTTCATCATCCGGAGCGCGCTCCCTTATAACAACAATTTGACAAGACTGCTGCAGGTGGACCAGCACTATTTGTGGTTTGCCCTGACCGTCATGGTTGTGCTTACCGTGGTTCTTTACAGGTTTACCAGCCGTTTGGGCGACAACATCACCAAATTGAGAACATTTGCCAGCCGTGCCGACCACAACGAGAGTCTTGACACGGAAGACCTTGTGGGATTTCCCAATGACGAACTGGGCGAAATAGCCGAGCGTATCGTGAAACTTTACAAGCGGCTGCAGGCCACGAAAGAGGAGCAAAACGTTTTGAAACGGCAACTCACGCAGAACATTGCCCACGAATTGAAAACACCTGTGGCGAGCATACAGGGCTATCTGGAAACCATTCTCAACAGTCCAACCATCAATGAGGAAACCCGACATCTGTTTTTGGAACGCAGTTACGCACAGACCCAAAGGCTCGCTTCGCTGCTCCAGGACATTTCCACATTAAACAGAATGGACGATGCGCCCGACTTGCAGACTTTCGAGACGGTGGATATTTCGATCATCGTGTCGAGTATAACGAAGGAAATTGCTTTGCAGCTTGAGAAACACAGGATGACTTTCTGCAATCTGCTGCCGGGAGGAATCATTGTGAGAGGAAATCCGTCGTTGCTTTACAGCGTTTTCAGAAACCTTATCGACAACGCCATTTATTATGCCGGGGAGGGGACGAGTGTCACGCTGAATGTCTGTGAAACGGAGTCACAGTACATTTTCACGTTCTACGACAATGGGGTAGGCGTGAAGGCCGACCATCTGCCACGTTTGTTCGAACGTTTTTACAGGGTGGATAAGGGAAGGAGTCGAAAGATGGGAGGAACCGGACTGGGGCTGGCCATCGTGAAAAACGCTGTGCTGTTGCATGGCGGAAGCATTGCCGTGATGAATCGGGAGGAGGGCGGGTTGCGCTTCGATTTCTCCATCAGCAAGTAGTGCCGGCCATGGAGAGGGGATTTCCATGGCATTTCTTTTGGTGGCTTTGGCAACTTTTTCATGGCCTTTTTGCATTTATCGCTTCCTTTATTCTGCATTTAACGAATATTTTGGTATTTTTGCAACGAAAATGACTTGTCTGTGTCATTCTTTTATCACGCAATCATTAATATCAAGATATGTCGATTATTATTATTCTGAAACTGGCAGGCTCGCTCGCGTTACTCATTTATGGCATGAAAGTGATGAGCGAGGCATTGCAGAAAATGGCCGGTCCGCAGTTGCGCCACATTTTGGGTGCCATGACCACCAATCGTTTCACGGGGATGCTGACCGGTACGTTTATTACTTGTGCAGTGCAATCTTCGTCTGCCACCACGGTGATGACCGTCTCGTTCGTGAATGCCGGACTTCTCACGCTGGCCCAGGCCATCTCCGTGATTATGGGTGCCAATATCGGGACAACGCTCACAGCATGGATTATGTCGCTGGGCTACAATGTAGATCTCACGGGCGTGGTCTTCCTTTCTTTTTTCATCGGCATTCTTTTGATCTATTCCCGCAAACTCCGCTATACCGGCGATTTCCTGTTTGGTATAGCCTTTATGTTTTTCTCCCTTGTCTTGCTCAGTACCACGGGTAAAGAGTTGGATCTTGAACACAATCAGGCCGTGCTCGATTTCTTTGCTTCTTTCGATACGGGCAGTCGTCTCACCATCATCGTGTTCTTGATGATTGGCACGCTGATTACGTGTGTTGTGCAGTCTTCGGCAGCCGTGATGGCCATCACCATCCTATTGTGTTCTACGGGGGTGCTCCCCATCTATTTGGGCATTGCCTTGGTGATGGGCGAAAATATCGGAACGACTGCCACTGCCAATCTTGCGGCCTTGGGTGCCAACACGCAGGCCCGGAGGGCTGCCTTGGCGCATTTGGTGTTCAACGTGTTCGGCGTTTTGTGGATTCTGGCGATATTCTATCCTTTTGTGAACATGGTTTGCAACATCGTAGGCTATGACCCTGATGCCAGCCATGTACCGGCAACGCAGATGGCTTTGAAGTTACCGGTGGTGCTGGCTGCATTTCACACGGCTTTCAATATCTCCAACACATTCGTGTTGATATGGTTTATCCCGCAAATTGAAAAGACGGTGTGCAAACTGATCCAGCCTAAGAAGAGTGACGAGGAAGAGGACTTCCGTCTGCGTTTCATTTCGGCCGGCATCATGTCCACCCCCGAAATTTCCGTGCTCGAAGCCCAGAAAGAAATCCTTTCCTTTGCCGAGCGCATTCAGCGTATGTTCGGGATGGTGCGCCAGCTGGTGGAAGAAAAAGACGAGTCTGCTTTTGCCAAACTGTTTGCCCGCATTGAAAAGTATGAGGGAATCAGTGATAACATGGAGATAGAAATTGCCAAATACCTGGAAGAAGTGAGTGATGCCCATCTCAGCGATGACACCAAGGGAAAGATTCGTGCCATGCTGCGAGAGATTTCCGAGATAGAAAGTATCGGTGACAGTTGCTACAATCTGGCCCGGACTTTGAGCCGAAAGCAAAGCGGTAAGGAGGATTTCACGGAGCGGCAGTATCAGTGCATTTACCAGATGATGGAACTGACGGACGACAGTCTTACCCAGATGAACACTGTGCTGAAAGGTCGCAGGGAAAACTTGGACATCAACGGTTCTTTTAATATGGAGAACGAAATCAACAACTACCGTAACCAGTTGCGCAACCAGAACATCACTGATGTCAACGAGCGCAAGTACACTTATACCATCGGTACGATATACATGGATTTGATCAATGAATGCGAGAAACTGGGCGACTATGTCGTGAATGTGGTAGAAGCACGATTGGGAAGCAAATGAGCAGGTGGATGGTTGAAAACCATGGGGCTATGGAGTAAAGTCTGACTTTGCATATGGAACAGAGACGAATCGACGAAATATTCATGCGCCGTTGCCTGCAGTTGGCTGAGAACGGACGCCAGAATGCGAAGCCCAATCCGATGGTAGGCGCGGTGGTCGTTTGCAAAGGGAAAATCATTGGCGAGGGCTATCATGTGCGTTGTGGAGAGTCGCATGCAGAGGTCAATGCTTTCTCGTCGATTTCTTCTTCTCACGAAATGCTGCTGCCGCAATCTACCCTCTATGTGAACTTGGAGCCTTGCTCGCATTATGGAAAGACCCCTCCATGTGCCGACTTGGTGGTAAGAAAAGGGGTACGGCGTGTAGTGGTAGGAACAATAGACCCTTTTGCGCGGGTGCAGGGAAGAGGCATCCGGATGATAAGGGATGCGGGAATTGAAGTGACAGTAGGGGTTCTTGAGGCAGAATGCAAGGCACTGAACAAGTGTTTCTTTACTTTTCATCAGCAGCGCAGACCTTATATTATATTAAAGTGGGCGCAAACGTCCAACGGCTTTATTGACGGGCATTTTCGGGCACTTGCCATTTCCACGCCTTATACCAAGATGCTCTGCCACAAATTGCGTGCGGAATGCGATGCCGTACTTGTGGGTCGCGTTACCGACGAGCGTGAGCATCCGTTGTTGAATGTGCGTGAATGGTACGGGAAAGACCCTTTGCGGTTGGTGCTTTCCTCTGAAAAGAAAATCGAAGATTTTTTGTCGGAACTGTATGCAGGCAATGTGCAATCGCTTGTGGTGGAAGGCGGTGCACAAACCCATCAAAGTTTCATTGACGCTCGTTTATGGGATGAGATACGCATAGAAACTTCGTCTATAAAGGTGGAAAGAGGAACGCGTGCCGCCTTGTTGCCTCCCGATGCAGTTGTTTATGACGAACATACCTTTGGCAGCAATACCATTCAGTGGTTCCGGCGGGAAACATGCTTGTTAGGGGATGCGGATGAATCGTAGGGGCAAAAGGCTTTTGTTTGTCATTTTCTTCCGAAATCGGCAGGCACTTCTCCCCATTTCTTCGTTTCCCACTTGATGATTGGCGTTTGCACGTTGTGCGTGCGAAGCCAAAATTCTGCCCGCTCTATGATTTGGTACAAAGGTTCTGTTTGTGAGGTGCGTTCCAATTTTGTTTTGCATTTCTTGTTGTTCACCCACAGTATGGCATTGTAACTGTCGCTATAGATTATCTTGTTCTTGATGCCTTGTTTTTCCATCAAGGCCAAGGCGTGGACAATGGCAAGAAACTCTCCGATATTGTTGGTGCCCTTCACAGGGCCAAAATGAAATATCCGTGCTCCCGTCTGCAAGTCGATTCCCTGATATTCCATTGGGCCGGGATTGCCGGAACAGGCCGCATCCACCGCCCAGGCATTTGCCGCCACTTCCCTATGCAACGGCAAAACGGTGTCGTTGCGATAGGTAGGAGGGGCGACCGGTTTCTCTGTCATGGCTTCTTACATTCTTTCCGGCACTTCAATGCCCAACAGTGCCATGCCGTTCTTCAGAATCTTGGCAACGTTCTGCGCAATGACCAGACGGATGGTCTTGAGCATTTCGCTCTCGGCATTCAAGATGCTGTAGTCGTGGTACCACTGGTTGAACTCTTTGGTCAGTTCGTAACAATAGTTGGCAATGCCGCTCGGACTGTAATCCGTTCCTGCCTGCGCCACAGCCAGACCGTAGTCGTTCATCTTTTGGATGAGTTGTATCTCTTTTTCATTCAGCGGAGCATCGTCGGCAAGAGTGGCGGGTATGGCAATGCCTTCTGCCTGCGCCTTGCGCATGATGCTGCGGATACGGGCGTGGGTGTATTGGATGAACGGGCCTGTGTTGCCGTTGAAATCGATACTCTCTTCTGGATTGAACAGCATGTTCTTGCGGGCATCCACCTTTAGTATGAAATATTTCAGCGCACCCAGTCCCACCATGCGCGCGATGTCCTGCTTTTCTTCTTCCGTCATGTCCTTGAATTTGCCCAGTTCATCGCTCTTCTTGCGTGCTTCGGCAATCATCGCTGCAATCAGGTCATCGGCATCTACCACTGTTCCTTCCCGGCTCTTCATTTTTCCGTTGGGCAGTTCCACCATGCCATAAGAGAAATGAACCAGTTCTTTTCCCCATTTGAAGCCCAGGCGGTCCAGAAGAATGGAAAGCACTTGGAAATGATAGTTTTGCTCGTTGCCCACCACGTAGATCATTTTGTCGATGGGATAATCCTTGAAGCGCATTTCTGCCGTGCCAATGTCTTGTGTCATGTATACAGAAGTGCCGTCCGAGCGCAGCAGCAGTTTCTGGTCAAGTCCCTCTTGAGTCAAGTCGGCCCAGACACTGTTGTCCTCATGGCGTTCAAAAAGCCCTTTTGCCAAGCCTTCTTCAACTTTCGCCTTTCCCTTGAGATAGGTCTCCGACTCATAATATATCTTGTCGAAACTAACGCCCAAGGCCTTGTACGTTTCATCAAAACCAGCATATACCCAACTGTTCATCTTTTTCCACAGCGCACGCACCTCCGGGTCGTTTTGTTCCCATTCCACCAGCATGCCGTGGGCTTCCTTGATCAGCGGTGCCTCTTCTTTGGCTTTTTTCTCCGCTTCCTCGTCATTCATGCCTTCGGCAACATACTGTGCCTTGAGTTGGGCAACCTCCTCGCGATAGTGCTTGTCGAAAGCTACATAATAGTCGCCAATCAGGTGGTCTCCCTTTTTGCCCGAACTTTCGGGAGTCTCACCGTTACCCCATTTCTGCCATGCCAGCATCGACTTGCAGATGTGGATGCCACGGTCGTTCACGATATTGGTTTTCACCACCTTGTTGCCGTTTGCCTCCATGATGCGGGCCAGCGAGCCTCCCAGCAGGTTGTTGCGCACATGTCCCAGATGCAACGGCTTGTTGGTGTTGGGCGATGAATATTCCACCATCACCAATGGGGAGTTCTCTGTAGGCTGTTTCTCGCCGAAATGCTTGTCGGCATTCATGTCGTTCAGCAGTTCGGTCCAGGCCGATTGCGCAATCATCAAGTTCAGAAATCCCTTTACCACGTTGAAGTCAGCCACAGCCTTGCAGTTCTGTTTCAGATATTCTCCGATTTCCTGTGCCGTAATCTCCGGCTTTTTTCGTGAGGTTTTCAGCAGCGGGAACGTCACAAGCGTGAGGTTTCCCTCGAAATCAGAACGGGTTTTCTGCAACTGTATCATCTGTGTGGGGACTTCTGCCCCGTACAGTTCCTTGATGGCAGCCAAAGCTGCACTGGTTATCTGCTCTTCTATCTTCATGATTGTTTGTCGTTTTCTGGCTGCAAAGATACTACTTTTTTGTGTTGTTCGGCAATTTGGCGGAAATTTATTCGGCAATTTGGCGAATATTCGTTCGGTGGTTTGGCGCATCTTCCTGAACATGATGAGAAATTTGCTGGGCCGAAACCTCAGCATTCTGTTTGAATGAGACAAAGGCCGTGTGGCTGGACAAAAAAAGGAGAACTTCGTTGCCGAAATCCTCCTTGGTGATCCGCTTGGGGCTCGAACCCAAGACCCCAACATTAAAAGTGTTGTGCTCTACCAGCTGAGCTAGCGGATCTTCCCAGCCTTGCTGCGAATTCTTCTCCAGAAGACTCTTCTATGGCGAAATCTCTGTAAAGCGGATGCAAAGGTACGGCATTTTTTTGATAATGCAAAGATATTCGTGAAAAAAATCCCTTTTTCTTTTAAAATACTTG
>JALFBL010000053.1 GCA_022773395.1 Prevotella sp. | reverse complement strand
AACGAGTGGGCTATGAAATCAATGTTTTCTTCGATGGCCAGCTGTATGTTCCTTTTGTCTTTTGGCGTGAGTGTTGGCAGGTCAATGTGCACGCCCGGCACGTTCACGCTCTTGTGAGAGCCTAACGTTCCATCGTTTTCCACGCGCGCCACAAGCATGGGACCGTTGTTTTCGATGACCACCATAGAGAGGGCACCATCGTCAAAAAGTATGTGGTCTCCTACGTTAACGTCCTGCACAAAATTAGGATAGTTCACGTTGATGATGTCGTGTTCAGTATCCATCTCCGTTCTTCCGAAGATTTTCACCACTTCGCCCGTCTTGTATTCGATAGGTTCCGGGCATCCGGTTGTGCGTACCTCAGGCCCTTTCGTGTCAATCAAAATGCCGATGTGGCGACTCACCGCCCTTGTGTTCCTGATAATCTTCTTGATACCTTCTGCCGATGCATGCGCCGTGTTCATGCGCACCACATTCATTCCGGCTTCAAACAAATCCCGGATAAATGCCTCATCGCAGTTCCTGTCGCTTATCGATGCTACTATTTTTGTTTGTTTCATTGTAGTGTTGTTGTTAATACCTGATTTCTTGCAAACTTACATAATTTATTTCAATCCTTTACCTTTTTCACCCGAAAATCTGCCATCCGGGCGAATATTGTATGAAATACGCCTGACATCGAAATGCCAGACGTATTTTTATTTCTTGTCCTTTATGTCCTGGAAGAAATAACTCGACCCATCGAAACAGTGGGTGCATACCTTGCATTTGGGCATTCCAATGGCTTCAATCAGGTTTTCCACCTTGTTGAAACCCACACTGGTCAGTTGCAGCCTACGTCCGATTTCCTCTACCATCCTCTTGTATTCGGGACTGTCTGTCTGAGAGTATTTCTCCAAATTCTTGTCGGGTGAACCTTCAAAATCGTTGATGACGCGGCGCGTGATCAGTTCCATGTCGTTTTTCGATGCGGTGAATCCGATGAACGGACAGCCATAAACGAGCGGTGGGCATGATATGCGGGCATGCACCTCCTTTGCACCGTATTCAAAAAACATCTTCACATTGTCGCGCAGCTGCGTTCCTCTCACGATAGAGTCGTCGCAAAATACAATCCGCCGGTCTTTCAGAAGAGAACGGTTCGGAATCAGTTTCATTTTGGCCACGAGGGCGCGCTGGCTCTGTTTGCTGGGTGTGAAGCTTCGTGGCCATGTAGGCGTATATTTCAAGACTGCCCTCTTGTAGGGGATGCCACTTCCTTCCGAGTAACCGATGGCCGTACCAATTCCACTGTCGGGAATGCCGCATACGCAGTCTGCTTCCATGCGGTCTTCCTTTCCCATGAATTTCCCGTTTTGTTCTCTCACGTATTCCGAGTTCACTCCTTCGTAGTCGCTGGCAGGGAATCCATAATACACCCAGAGGAAAGAACAAATCTGTTCGTGCTTGAATGGCTCTTTCAACACCTCTATTCCGTCGGCTCTCAAACGGACAATCTCGCCGGGTCCCACGTCGCGGACGGGCAGAAAGTCCAAATTGGGAAGACTGGTCGTTTCGCTGGTAGCAGCGTAGGCGCCGTTTTTCTTGCCAATCACGATGGGGGTTCGTCCCAGCGCATCGCGTGCTACGATGATTCCGCTTTCTGTCAGAACCAACATGGAGCACGATCCTTTCACTTTCTCGAAAACCATATTGATGCCGTCCGCAAATGTATCGCCCATGTTGATGATGAGGGCAACCAATTCTGTCGGGTTCACGGTGTTGGCACTCAATTCGCTCAGGTGCATGCGCTTCTCCATCAGTTCGTCCACAATCTCCCGGGTGTTGTTGATCTTCGCCACCGTTACCACGGCATATCGCCCAAGGTGCGAGTTGATGAGAATGGGCTGTGGGTCGGTGTCGCTGATGATTCCGATGCCTGATCTTCCGCTGAAATTGTCCAGTTCTCCTTCAAAGCGTGTGCGGAAATAGTCGCGTTCCAAACTATGAATGCTGCGTGTGAATCCCTGTTGCTCGTCATAGGTGACGAGCCCTGCTCTTTTTGTACCTAAGTGTGAATTATAATCAGTTCCGTAAAACAAATCGTTTACACAGTCTCTCACTGAAATCGTTCCGAAAAAACCGCCCATAATGATATTATTCTAAATAAGGGCACAAAGATAGTTTAAATCGCAGAAAACACAAAACAAATCGGCAGATTTTATCCGGGAACTTTCCGATGTTTGATATACTTTAAATATAACTACTTGTTGGGCAATCCAACCCTTTGTTTGAGGATTCTCAACAAACAATGCTTTGCATTTTCAGCAGACAATCCGTTGAGGGTTCGATCAACCATCGCTGTCTTTCAACAGGACATCCGTTGAAAGACAGATTCTGAATGGATTTATAACATGCTGATAATCGTCTGTTTGTGGTTTTATAAGATTCTCTCAAGTCTCGACAAAATGGGGCGGTTTTTTCCAACCATGCGATTTTTGGTGCGGAGATTTTGTGCAAAGGGGTTAAATTTCATTTAAAAGTTTCTCCAAATATTCCTGTTTTGGGCAGATTGTAATGATTATTCATTACCTTTGTCCTCTAATTTTGCTTTTCTGCAAGGAAACAATAAAACATGAAGTATGCGATTATTGCAGCAGGAGAGGGGTCACGGCTTGCCGCTGAGGGAGTGGATGTTCCCAAACCGCTGGTGAAAATAAATGGAGAATGCCTGATAGACAGGCTTGTCAGGATATTCATGGATAACCATGCAGCCGAGATTGTTGTGATTTGCAACCATCTGACGGAATTGGTTGCCAAGCATCTTGAACATCTGCAACATCGTTTGGCTGCAGAACGCAAGGTGTGCTTACGCTTGCTTGTGAAGACAACTCCCAGCAGCATGCACAGTTTCTATGAAATCAGCAAATGGATGGGCAAGGAACCTTTTGTGCTTTCCACGGTCGATACCATTTTCCGCGAAGAAGAGTTCACGGCGTATGTCCAATCGTTCATAGATGCAGTCACACGGCAATCAATGGACGGATTGATGGGGGTTACCGACTATGTGGATGACGAGAAGCCTTTGTATGTAAAGACAGATGGAACTTTGGGGATAACGGGGTTTTACGACACGAACGAAAATCATTGCCGGTACGTTTCAGGTGGCATTTATGGGTTGACCTCGAAGGCTGTCATGACTTTGAATGGCTGCATGGAGAGAGGAGAATCAAGAATGAGAAATTTTCAGCGTGCTTTGATTCGTGACGGACAAGTGCTAAAAGCCTACCCTTTCACGAAGGTGCTTGACATCGACCACGCTGTTGATATTATAAAAGCTGAGATGTTTTTGAAAGAACAAAATCTTTAAGAATGCGGAAAGCCCTACTGATATATCGCGCACATTGCTTTTCTCCCAATTCTGTAGAAAAAGACAAGGCTGTTCTGGAAGCAACTGGCTCTTGTCTTCAGGCAAAAGGCATGGAGGTGGAATATGTGAGTGAGGAGAGTCTGGAAAGCGGACATGAGGCAGACGTATATCTGTCAATGGGACGGACGGCAAGGGCTTTGGCCATACTGAAACGAAAGGAAGGGGAGAGGAAGTTGGTCATCAACAGTGCGTTTGCCATAGAGAAATCCACACGTTCGCATATCGATTCGCTTATGCGACAGCATGGACTGCCTGCCGCACCTCTATTATATATAAAGAACCTGGATAACGGTCGGAAAAACAAAGGGGAGATGGAACTCTGTAAGAAGAAGTATTGGCTGAAAAGAGGTGACCTCGCAGCGCAGGGTAAGGACGATGTGCAGTGTGTGGAGGGAACAGAGGCTGTTGGCAAGCAACTGCTCTCTTTTCATCTTAGAGGAATAAATGATGTGCTGATTACTGAACACGTGGAAGGTGATCTGGTGAAATTTTATGGAGTGGAGCGGTCTGGATTTTTCCGCATTTTTTATCCTACGGACGATGCTGTATTCAAGTTTGATGACGAAAAGCAGAATGGACATGCCCGCCATTATGTGTTTTCGCAACAGGCTTTGGAAGATGATGCGGAGAGATTGTCTGCTTTGACGGGAATACGTATTTATGGAGGAGACGCCATTGTAAGGGAAGATGGCACTTTTGCAATAATTGATTTTAACGACTGGCCCAGTTTTTCGCGCTGCTGTGAGGATGCGGCATGGGCGATAGCGGGTTTATTATGATATGTAAAATGGAACAGACCTTTAGAGAGATACTCCATGCTTCGTTTAAATCGAAGGACACGGAAGAGTGGCTTGATGTTCATTTCACCCGGCCTATTGGATTGGTTTTTGCCCTGTTGTGGAATCGGATGGGTATCCATCCCAATGTGGTCACCGTCTTGTCCATATTTCTTGGAGTAGGGGCGGCATACATGTTTTACCATACAGGTTTGCTGTATAACATTGCGGGAGTCATTCTTTTGATGTTGGCCAATTTCTGCGACAGTACCGATGGGCAGATGGCAAGGCTTACGGGCAAAAAAACATTGGTGGGGAGAGTTCTTGACGGATTTTCTGGTGATTTGTGGTTTTTCTCCATTTATGTCGCCCTTTGCTTGAGAATGATGGGACAGGCAATTCCTGGTACAGATGTTCATTGGGGCATTTGGATTTGGGGCATGGCTTTTGTGGCCGGAATCTTGTGCCATTCTCCGCAAAGCAGTTTGGCGGATTATTACAGGCAGATTCACCTTTTTTTCTTGAAAGGAAAGGAAGGCAGCGAACTTGACAGTTATGTCCGGCAGCGGGCTGTCTATGAATCTTTGCCGAAAAGCCGATGGTTTGCTCGGTTGTTCTATTTCAATTATGCCAATTATTGCAAAAGCCAAGAGAAACGGACGCCACAGTTTCAGGCATTTTTCAAAGAATACAAGTCGAAACATGTCGATGCAGAAAGGAATATAGCCACAGCAGCGGAGGGCGAAAGGCTCAAGGAAGAGTTTTTGGCGGGCAGCCGCCCGTTGATGGGCAGTGCCAATATTCTCACTTTTAACGTCAGGGCGATATGTCTTTACATAACTGCCCTTTTGAACATTCCATGGCTGTATTTCTTGATCGAAATCATTGTGCTGACGGTGGTATATGTCAATATGCACCAAAAGCATGAGAGTCTTTGCCGACGAATGTTGGAAACGATGAATGGTAGTGGCGGCCGGTGATGATTTGGAACATTTTTTAGAGGTATGAGTGAACAAGATGGAAAAGTCGAGACAAAAAGATTGTAACAAGCGATGATGAAAGAATTGTTGAGCAAAACAGATGGAATCGGTTTGGGAAAACTGATGTTGTTGTGGATGTTGTCAGTGGTTTGCCTGTCGATGTCCGCACAAAAAATAACAGGAGTGGTTGTCGATGACAATACAGGCGACAGTATTCCTTTTGCCAGTGCGGTATATAAAGGACACCATGTCATGGTGAGCGGAGACAAGAGCGGAACTTTTTCCATCGACCGCCACAATGGTTGGTATCTTACGTTCAGTGCCGTCGGATACAAGCCTTTGAAAGTGATGGTGAGTGAAAATTCTCCTTCTTTTATGCGCATCACGTTGAAGCCGGAAAACAATCAGCTGCAGAACGTCGTGGTGAAGAAGAAGCGCGAGAAGTATTCTCGGAAAGACAACCCGGCGGTAGAATTGATGAAGCGTGTGATAGCGGCAAAGAGAAAAACCAAGTTGGACAACTATGATTATTACCAGTACAACAAATATCAGAAAATGACATTGGCCATTAATGATATTACGCCTTCAGATTTGGAAAGCGGTTATTTCAAGAAACATAAGTGGATGATCAATCAGGTAGAGGTGTGTCCTTACAACAACAGGCTGATTCTGCCCGTCAGCGTCGAGGAAACGGTGACCCGCAAGATTTACAGAAAAAATCCCAAAAGCGAGAAAAATATTATTATGGGACAACAGTCCAGTGGCGTAAACGATTTGTTTGAGACGGGCGATATTTTAACCACAGCCATGAAAGATGTGTTTACAGATGTGGATATTTATGACAACCAGATACGTCTGTTCCAGTATCCTTTTACCAGTCCAATAGCCGACAATGCCATTGGTTTCTATCGTTATTATATCGAAGACACCACATACGTGGATAAGGAAAAATGTTATCACCTGCAGTTCTTGCCCAACAACCAGCAGGACTTCGGTTTCAGAGGCGAGTTGTATATTGTTGCCGACAGTTCTCTGCATATTAAAAAATGCAGGTTGTCGCTTCCCAAGAAGAGTGATGTGAATTTTGTTGACAATTTGCAGATTCTGCAAGAATACAAGCAGTTGGACAGTGGAGAATGGGTGCTTGTGCAGGACGACCTGATTGTTGAGTTGTCCCTGGCAAAGTTTCTGTCCAAGGCCATTGTTATCCGTACTGCCCGTTTGCAGAATTATGATTTTTCCGAGATCAACAAGAAACTTTTCGCCGGGAAACAGAAAGAGAGGCACGAGGCAAGTGCGCGGATGCATGACAACGAGTTCTGGAACGAGTATCGCACGGTACAGCTGACAAAGAGCGAAAGTTCTATGGATTCGTTCTTGAAGAATCTTGAGAGTATCAAAGGGTTCAAATACGTGATATTCGGACTGAAAGCACTGATCGAAAATTTTGTGGAAACTGGTACCAAGGCACATCCCAGCAAGATTGATATAGGCCCTGTCAATACAATGCTCACCAGAAACTTCATTGATGGATGGAGAACGCGTGTCAGTGCACAGACCACCGCCCATCTTCATCCGCACTGGTTCTTGAAGGGATATTATGCCCGAGGATGGGACAGTGGAAAAAATTATTATTCGGGAGAATTGACATATAGTTTTAATAAAAAGGACTATCTGCCGCGCGAGTTCCCAAAACGCACGCTTACGCTGTCTTCTTCGTATGATGTGGCAAGTCCGTCAGACAAGTTTCTGAAAACAGACAAGGACAATGTGTTCACTGCTTTCAAATGGGCAAAGGTGGATAAAATGATGTTTTACAACCGTCAGCAGCTGACGGTTGAAAGAGAGGAGGAATTTGGCCTCAAAACCACAGTGTCAATCAAGACCGAAGAAAACGAAGCTGCCGGGGCATTGCATTTCATTCCCATGAGCCGGGCAACGCCGGGCATGGAACTGGTTTCCACGTTGCCGGATGGAAGACCTTCGGTCCACAATGGGAAATTCCGTACAACCGAATTGATGGCAATGATACGTTTTGCTCCAGGCGAAACGTATATCAATACCAAACAGCGCCGCACACCGGTAAATCTTGATGCTCCCGTGATCACAGCGAGCCACACCATTGGTTTTAAAAACATTCTTGGGGGCGATTACAATTTTCATCTCACCGAGGCCACTCTTTACAAGCGTTTCTGGCTGCCTTATAGTTGGGGGAAGATAGATTGTTATGTCAGTGGCGGCATACAGTGGAGCAAAGTCCCTTATCCATTGTTGAATATGCCGGCAGCCAATCTTTCTTATATTCTGCAAGCACAGACATTCAATCTGGTGAACAATATGGAGTTTCTCAACGACCGTTATGTGTCTGCAGAGATGGGCTGGGACATGAATGGAAAAATATTCAATCGCATACCATTGCTGAAAAAACTCAAGTGGCGTGAGTTCTTTGGCGTGAAAATGCTTTGGGGAACATTGACAGACAAGAACAATCCTATGATAGACAAGAACAGAGGCGACGACACGCTGATGCTTTTCCCCGAAGGTTCTTACGTGATGGACAGCCATCAGCCCTACTTCGAGTTGGCTGTCGGCATCCATAATATTTTCAAGATATTTCATGTAGAGTATGTCCGTCGTCTCAACTATTTGGATCTTCCAACTGCCAATAAGCATGGCGTGAGATTGATGGTGATGATGACGTTTTGATGAATTGCAACTGTAAAGATATAGGAACAATGAGCGTACAAGGATATGTTTTTGATTATGGTGGTACATTGGATACCCGTGGAATGCATTGGGGAAAGGTGATTTGGCATGCTTTCGAAAAGTTTGGAGTGCCGGTGAGTGAAGAACAGTTCCGTCAGGCTTACATCTATGCCGAGCGTACTTTGGGCAGAAACCCTATCATACGTCCCACTTTCACCTTTAGGAAACTTCTCGACGTGAAACTCCGCTTGCAGTTGGAATATCTTTGCATGAAAGGATATCTCACAACCGACAAGACGGGATTGGAGAAGACACTGCTCGATCTGTTGGCATACCTTTATGCGAATGTGCAAGAAACGGTGGGACATAGTCGGAAGGTGCTGTCTGAACTGCACGAACATTTTCCGCTGGTGTTGGTGAGCAATTTCTATGGCAATATAGAGGTGGTGCTTCAAGAATTTGGTATGGGACATCTTTTTGAAAAAGTGATAGAGTCGGCTGTGGTAGGCATTCGTAAGCCCGACTCCCGAATTTTCCAATTGGGGGTGGAGGCAATGGGTATCAGTTCCGAACATGTGGCTGTCGTGGGCGACAGTATATCCAAGGACATTGTTCCTGCAAGAAGTATTGGTTGCCAAACCATTTGGTATAAAGGCGAAGGATGGACCGATACACCTGAGGATGAATCTGTTCCTCACAGAATCATTCATGATCTTGATGACTTGATAAATCCTGAAAGTTGAAAAGAAAGGTCTGTCACGATTGTGTTTCCTGATATACAAGGAGCCGTTGTGGAAGTGGCGTCCATGCTTCTGGAGATGAGGAAAAGTTTGGACAGGCAATTGTTTTTTCATCTTTATTCAAGGGAATGATTTTAAGGAACAACCTAAAAA
>JALFBL010000034.1 GCA_022773395.1 Prevotella sp. | reverse complement strand
AACAATCTCTATTGTATGTTAAAAACCAAGATCTGGATTTCTTCCGGCCTTTTCTCAAACTACGAAAAAAGTGATGTTTTTTTTGTTGAAAATCTCGCGTGGCAGCACAAGATTTCCGCGTTCGCTCCATGTTTTCCACGTCTTTACGCTCCAAAACGCCATCCGTTGGAACACAACGAACCTCCCGTTGCGTTGCAGCGAATCAACCCTTGCTGCGCAACGAATCGTCCAACAACGAGCGACGGAACATCTTTTGAAAAGCATGATTTGAATCAATTTTACAAATCACTCTGTATCAACGATTTGCGGAATCGTCCATTTCAGTGTTTTTTTGATGTTTCGGAAGAGTCGGTTTCAAAAACCGTTGGAAAAGTGTTAAATAAGAATTCGCCAAACGTTAAATATCGTATCTCTCTGCAAAGATTTCTCTTTGAGCGCCACATACCCATCAGGAACGAAATCAGCAGCAGAGACTGCCCCATAAAAGAACGTGCCTGAACATTTGTCCAAGGCACGGTTTCTGTCAGAATATGTCTCTTCCGCACATCACCCGGAATGATTATCCCAACGACAGCCATTGAAGCATCCCCGAGGTGTTTTTGCCATAATGAATCTTTGAAATATTGATAATAAAATAATTTATGCCCATATATCCCTAAACGGCAAGCATCCTTCCGGCAAGATATGGGAAACGAAGAAAAGCCAAAAGAGTATGCCCAACAATATTTTGACGCAGTACCAGAATTTTGTCCATACGCCCATTTTCATTTTCCAAAAGTCTTTTCTGGCAAACACTCTCAGTACAAGCCACAGTGCCACCGTACAATAGAACGCCAACGCATAATGCAGAAAATGCCACGGCGATGATTCGTCCAAACGTCTCATGAGCAGAAAGCTAAAGAAAGGTATCGTGAACAGATTGTCTGTCAAGTTGTCTGTTCTTTCTTCCGTTATGGGTTTGGTGTCTCTGAAATGCGTCCAATCCTTGATATGCCCCCAGAGTTTTTTCTTCAATTCCATTTCTTTTTCAATTAAAGCCCATGTTTTCCATATGTCGTTGCTGTTTCCGGTTACAATTCAGCCTCGCTCACCGAGAAAGTGTTTCCCTGTCGCACGTCGCCCGTGTCCAGTCCCAATTTCAGCCAGCGCATACGCTGTTCCGACGTTCCGTGTGTAAAAGACTCGGGCTGGCTGTATCCCCGTGCCTTCTCCTGCAAGTAGTTGTCGCCTATCACCTGTGCACAGCGGATGGCCTCTTCGATGTCGCCTTCTTCGAGCGAGCCGAACATGGCATTGTCGTGGTGTGCCCAAACACCGGCATAGAAATCGGCGAGCAGCTCCAGACGCACACTCACCTTGTTGGCTTCCGCCTGACTCAGCCGGGCCATTTGCCCGTGCGCCTTGTCCAGTGTTCCCAGCAGATGTTCAACATGGTGGCCCACCTCGTGGGCTATGACGTAGGCATAGGCAAAGTCACCGTCGGCCCCGAGCTGCTTTTTCATGGAACTGAAAAAGGAGAGGTCGATGTACAACGACTGGTCGGCCGAACAATAGAAAGGCCCGACCTGGGATGTAGCACCGCCGCAACCGGTCTGTACGCTCCCCGTAAAAAGTACCATTCGGGGAGGCGTGTAGGTGCGGCCCATCTTTTCAAACTCTTTCGTCCACACGTCTTCCGTGCCTGCGAGGATCTGCTTTGAAAACTTGGCCAGTTCCTCCTCTTCGGCAGTAAACTTGCGGGAACCCGTCTCCGTAACGTTCTGGTTCATCATCTGGGGAGCCACATTCTGCACCACATCGCCGATGTTGCCACCCGAAAGCAGCGTAATGATGGCCACGAGGATGACGCCCCCTATACCCATGCCAGCCTTCGCGCCTCCGCTCATGCCACGACGGTCATCGACATTGTCGCTTTCTCTTCTTCCTGTCAGTCTCATGTTCTCAGGTTTCTTATCTGTTTCTTTAGTGTTTGCAAATATAAACGAAAAGTTTTACATACGCAAACTTTTGGCCCAAAAGCATTCGATGGACAACCGACAAGAACTGGGCTATTGTCCGAACCCCATCGGATCCCATGCAGGGAAATCGCGTTTCTCCACCGACACCTGTATGCTGAAACTGGGATTCACGTTGTATTTCACCGATGCCCCTATCCTGTCGCCAATGTCCGTCATGTCGTAGAGTGGATACATGCAAGGCGAACCGTAGGCATAACGGAAGCGTGCGGGAAGATGGTTCGTGAACGATTTCTGCGCATAGACATACGCTTCCCATTTTTCGTTGAACCGGTAACCCAGCACAGCGTTCACGCCCGCACTGCGGAAATTCATGTTGTCCCACACCACATTATTGAAATAGCCGCCCACTGCCAGCGACAGTTTGTCGCCCAACGGAACGGCATACATTGCCGACAGGCTCTGGAAGAAACCTGCTCCACGGGGTGCCCCTTTGCCGAACGCAGCAAAGACGCCGGCCTCCATCGACACGTTCAGTCCTTGGTGCAGCTGCCACGAAGGATAGCCGTCCCGGGCATGGGGGTACATGTTGATGGAGGGCATTTGTCCGTTTTGGGTCAGTGCGGGAAGATGCGGCGTGTCGGGCGAGACGGTTTTCGGTGCGGAGCGCCTGAAACGGTCCACAGGCTGCAAACGGCTGCCGTAGGCATCGCCCGACAGAGGGGCATCCACCTTGCGCAGGGGCATTGCGTCCGGCACGTGCCCAAGAGCCTTCTCTGTTTCAGAAACACGAACACGGGCAGAATCCGCCAACGGATCCGCCGTCATTTCCTGAGCCCGCAATCCCAATGCGAACGCCAGGCCCAGTACAAAAAACAATATCCTGTTCATTCTCCGTATCAAATGATTATCGGGACAAAAGTAACACTTTCATCCCGATAATCGCAAAATAAAAAACATTTTTCAGTTTCTATCACCTTTTTTACAAAATCCCATCCGGTGGGAAGACTTCTTCCATCAGTCGCGGTAAACCACCGTTCCGCTGGCCTGGTGGGTGGCCAGAATCAGCACTTCAGCAATCTGAACGTGCTCGGGTGCGGATGCGGCATAGAAGGCCACATCGGCAATGTCGTCGCCCGTGAGGGGTTTGATGCCCTTATATACATTGTCGGCTCTTTCTTTGTCGCCATGGAAACGGGTGACGCTGAAGTTGGTTTCCACCAAGCCCGGCTTCAGGTTGGTCACTCTCACCGCCGTTTCTGCCACATCCACCCGCAAGCCGTCGGTGAGCACTTTCACGGCTGCCTTCGTTGCGCAGTACACGCCTCCGCCGGCATAGGCATAGTCGCCCGCCACCGAACCAATGTTGATGACGTGCCCTTTATTGCGTTTCACCATGCCGGGGACAATGAGGCGGGTCATGTAGAGCAGTCCTTTGATGTTGGTGTCGATCATGATTTCCCAATCATCCACATCGCCCAGATATTCTTTTTCCAGCCCCAGTGCCAAACCGGCATTGTTCACCAGCACGTCGATGGACTGCCATTCCGCGGGAATCGCCTCAACTGCATCTTTGCACGCCTTGCGGTCGCGAACGTCGTATTTCAACAGATACACCTGCGTGCCTTCCTTTTCCAAAGCCGCCTTCATACTGCTCAACTTTTCTTCATTCCTGCCCGTGAGTATCAGGCGATAGCCTCCCTCTGCGAATTTGCGGGCACAAGCCTCACCAATGCCACTGGTGGCACCGGTAATCATAACGGTTTTCTTTTCCATAGTGTGTTCTATTTATAAATAAGGTATATTTTGATTGATTTTCCGTTCACAAGGATTTCTCCACGAGAATGCGCACAATCCGTTCGGCGGTTCTTCCGTCCCATCTTTCCGGCAGCGAACATTTCTTCCATTTTCCGTTCACCATCTCGTCCACGGCCGCTCTCAGTTTGTCCGCATCTTCGCCCACAAGCACATTGGATCCCGCTTTCACGGTTTCTATGTGCTCGGTGTAGCTGTTGAGCGTGATACAAGGAACGGCATTGAAGGTGGCCTCTTCTGCCACGTTGCCGCTGTCGGTGACAATGCCTTTGGCGTTGGCCGTGAGATACCCGAACTCCAGATAGGACAGCGAATCGACCAAGCGGATGGATGCCAAATGGGGACATTCGGACATACGAGTGCGGACAATTTCCTCAACCGCACGGCGGGCATCGCCGCGCAAGGGTGCCACAATCGGCATGCCTGCAGCGGCCGCTGTCATGGCTTCCAGCATCCGCTGCAGGTTTTCGGTTTCGGAAACCAATGCTTTGCGGTTGAGCGTAAACACAATGTAACCGCCGTCGGCCAACTGCCAATCAGCCATCAGCCGAGGACGCTGCCAGCGCGAATGGTTGAACCGGAGATTGTCTATGAGGATGTTTCCCACCATATAGACACGGCTCTGTTCCGCCCCTTCGCGATTGGTAATGCTGTTGTTGCTGATGCCTGCGGTGAAGAGCAAATCGGAAAGCCCGTCTATCACCAGACGGTTCACTTCCTTGGGCATGCTGATGTCGAAACTGCGCGTGCCGGCCACCAAATGCGCCAAGCGCACTCCCCGTTTCTTGGTGACAATGGCTGCGGCCATGGTGGACGCCAAGTCATCAACCACCACCACAGTGTCGGTGGGGTATTGTTCCAGATAATGCTCGAACTCGCCCATCACCTTGCCTGTCAGTTCGTTCAGGCTTCCGCATGCCACGCCGAGATACACATCGGGCATGGGAATCTGCAAATCGTCAAACAGGGTGCCTTCTATCGTTGTGTCTCCTTCTTTCCCCGTATAAACCAGTTTATAGTCAATGCCTTCGGCATTTCTGATGGCACGGATAAGTGGTGCCACTTTTATAAAATTGGGACGCGCTCCGGCCACAATACATACATGATACGTCATATTATTGTTGTTGTTTGTTGCAAATGTAGAAAAAATTATTGGATTAGGCGGAAGATTGGCCAAGAAATCAAACATTTGCAGGTATGATTAACACTGCCGCCGCTTTCTCGCCTACCGTTTGGGCAACAGGGCGGTACGATAGACCTTGGGCGACATTCCGAAATGTTTGGTGACGTAGCGACTGAAATAGGAGACGCTGGCAAAATTCATCGCATCGGATATTTGGGTAATGGAAAGTTGAGGGTTGTCGAGATAGTTTTTAACGATAGGGATGGTGTAACGGTCGATAAAACCCATCGCGCTCTGTCCGGTCTTTCGCTTGACGGTATCCGAAAGATACTTGGGCGTAATGTGCATCATGTCGGCATAGTGCCTTACCTCCCTGTACCTGCGACTCTCCCCGCCTTCCAAAAGAGTGACAAACTGGTTGACCACGCTGGTAGTGCGCTCTGTGGAAACCACCGATTCGCTGCGCCTTGCATGAAAAGCGAAAAGGTCGTACATCATGGTAAGCGACAAACTGCCCAACAGTTCTTGACGGAAAGGGTGCGACGTGTCGGCCAGCCGCTCTTTGATGCGCCGCATATCGGACAGGAGCAGGGCAGTCTCGTCATCGCTTACGGGAATGACAGGGTCTTTGTACAAACTGATAGAGCCGCCAATGCTGAAATTGTTGGCAGGCAACTGGTGGTGCAGAAACTGCAAAGAGCCTATAACGATTTCCACCTGCAAATCATGGCTTTGCCTGATATCCTTGACCAATTGAGGCTGCGTGATGATAACAACATCGTTCTTGCGCATGACGAAAGCCCTTCCGTTATAGGTGAAAGAGGCTTCGCCGGAAAGGCACAAGACGTGGATGCACCAGCCGTTATAGGCTGGCAAAGCGATGTCGTTGAACCGTGTGGAACAAACTATTTTCGTGTCGCTTTGCATCTCCATCGATACAAAGATACGACTTTTGGTGGAAAATGGATAAAATATTTGCGAAAAATGTAAAAATACTTACGCCTTAATTCCGCAACACTAT
>JALFBL010000102.1 GCA_022773395.1 Prevotella sp. | reverse complement strand
CAAGCCGCAAATTGTGTCGATGGAGGGCATTCTCAATTCAAAACGGTTCAAAGAAACGAGTATGGAATTGCCGATTGCCTTGGGAAAAACCATTACTAACGAGGTATTTATGGTGGATCTGGCAAAAATTCCCCATTTGCTGGTAGCAGGTGCCACAGGACAAGGAAAATCGGTGGGACTGAACGCCATCATCACTTCCTTACTCTACAAAAAACACCCGAACGAACTAAAGTTCGTGCTCATTGACCCGAAGAAAGTGGAGTTCAGCATCTATACGCCCATCGTCAACCACTTTATGGCACAGATACCTACCGAGAACGAAGACGAAGAAGCCATCATCACAGATGTAACCAAAGTGATACGCACGCTCAACTCGCTGTGCAAACTCATGGACCACCGCTACGACTTGCTGAAAATGGCAGGTACCCGCAACGTGAAAGAGTACAACAAAAAATATGTCGAGCACAAACTTCGCCTGACGGACGGACATGAATACATGCCATATATCGTGGTGATCATCGATGAGTTTGGCGACTTGATCATGACTGCCGGAAAGGAAATTGAACTGCCCATAGCCCGTAT
Organism: Prevotella sp.; assembly: GCA_022773395.1. Classification (GTDB taxonomy): domain Bacteria; phylum Bacteroidota; class Bacteroidia; order Bacteroidales; family Bacteroidaceae; genus Prevotella. Next base: position 26,155 of record JALFBL010000102.1, on the reverse strand, counting down.
CGCCCAGTTGGCACGAGCCGTAGGCATACACATGGTGATTGCCACCCAGCGTCCAACCACAAAAATCATCACGGGTAACATCAAGGCCAATTTTCCCGGGCGCATTGCTTTCAAGACCAGTGCACGCATTGACTCGATGACCATTCTCGACCAAACGGGAGCCAACCAATTGATTGGGCGCGGAGACATGCTCTTTGTAAACGGGAACGACCCCATACGTGTGCAATGCGCATTCGTGGACACCCCCGAGGTAGAAAGAATCAACCAATATATCAAGGAGCAGCCCGGGCCGCTCGAACCGCTCGAACTGCCCGAACCCAGTACCGACGAGACTGGAGGTGGCGGAAGTTCTGTAGATGTGCACAATCTGGATCCGCTCTTTGAGGAAGCAGCCCACGCCATCGTCATTTCCCAACAGGGATCAACCAGCATGATCCAACGCAGGTTCTCCATAGGCTACAACCGCGCAGGACGACTGATGGACCAACTGCAAGAAGCCGGCATCGTGGGAGAAGCCATGGGCAGCAAACCAAGAGAGGTGCTGATTACGGACATCAATTCGCTGGATTCGCTCCTTGCTTCACTAAGAAGATAAAAGAAAGGCAACAGCCTGTAAAAAAGGAGCGGCAGTATAGATTATTAAAAGAACGAAAAAAAATCATTGAAAAAAACAAAATGATGAAGAAAATAGCTTTCATACTTGCTACACTCGTATGGACCATGAGTGCCACTGCCCAAAATGCAGCACAGGCAAGAAAAATATTAGACAGAACGGCGGCCATGGTAGGTAACAAGAACGGTGCATCTGCCCGTTTTTCCATGAGTGGAAAATACGGAAACGCCTCGGGACACATCTATATAAAGGGCAACAAATTCTGCGCCCGTACAAATATGGCCACTATTTGGTATGACGGAAAAGACCAATGGGTCTACAACAAAAAGGCGGAAGAGGTGAACATAAGCCACCCAACAGAAGAACTGCAGCAATCCATGAACCCCTATAAATTCATTACTATCTACAAAAGCGGATTCAACATGAGCACCCAAAATGCAGGAGGGAAATATCTGGTGCATCTTACGGCACAGAACAAACAGCGCGCCATTCAGGAAATGTACATCACCATCAACAGGAGTTACCAGCCATCGCAGGTGAAAATGCGTACAGCCAAAGGATGGAGCGTTATCAACATCAGCCAATTTAAGGCGATAAAGTTAAGCGACTCCACCTTCCGCTTCAATCCAAAAGATTATCCCAACGCCGAATTAATTGATTTAAGATAAAAATGAACCGCTACGAACTTTTCAGAACTTTACGCAAGCACGTCAAACTGAGCGAAAAGCGCAGCCCTGTCTATGAACAGAACAAGGCTTCCAAGTATATCATCTATACGATGTCAGGATTTGCAATGCTATACTTGATATTCATTTCCGTCATGCTCTCGTTGATTGCCAATGGCAATCGCATGTGCACCACGAGCGAGTTTCTGTTCGGGTTGCTCCCATTTATACTGACAGTGGATTTCCTTTTCAGATTCATGGGACAACAAACACCCTCGCAGCTCATCAAACCCTACATTTTGCTGCCCCTCCCCAAATATGCATGTGTGGAAAGTTTCATTGTTTCAAGCATCATCACTCCCAACAATTTCATCTGGATGTTCATCACAGTGCCATACGCCATCATGACGATTCTTTTCAGCACTGGATTTTGGGCGGCACTGGGAGTTGTCGTGGCATTTCAACTCATCGTCATTGTCAACAGCCTGAACTACATGCTGTGGCGCACACTCATCATCCGCCATATAGGCTGGTTTATCGCACCAGTCGTTTTCTATGGCTTGATATACCTGCCTTGGCTATTGGTCGATATAGATGCCTTGTTCAGTTCTTTCGCTTGCATTGGCGAATGGGCAGCATCGTGGAATCCGCTTGTATATCTTGGCATCTTTACGCTCATGGCCTTGTTCTTCTATATCAACAGATGGGTGCAGTATCATTTCACCTACATTGACACGACAAGCACAAAGAACACTCAGTTGAAAACGGTGAGTGAGTTCAACCAACTGAACCGTTTTGGCGAAATGGGCGAATATCTCAAATTAGAAGTAAAAAGCATCATGCGCAACAAGAACATGCGCAACTCATTTCTTTACAGTACCATTTTCACCATCATCTTGAGCATTATTATATCTTATACAAACATTTACGACGATGGCTTTTCTTCCAAATTCTTCATCGTCTATGTGTTCATCATCAACGGTGCCATGCTCTTAGTCAAAGTGATGGGGGCTGAAGGAAACTATATTGACGGACTGATGGTTCACAAAGAGAACATTCTGCAACTGCTCCACGCCAAATATTATTTTTACTCAACCTTGCTACTACTTCCTTTCCTTATCATGATACCTACGGTGATTGCAGGCAAATACAGTTTGCTGTTACTGGTATCTATGGTGTTCTTTGCAGCAGGACCCATTTTCTGCATTTTCATGCAGATGGCTGTATGGCAAAAACAAACATTGCCACTGAACAGCAAAATGGTGAGCAAGGGAAATGTGGAAACCAACTGGTTTGCTTTCGGTGCGGAAATGGCAGCAATGTTTGCGCCAGTTGCCATTATCAGCATTTTCGATTCATTATTCAACAGCACCGTCACAGCTTTCATTCTGTTAGGCGTGGGCATATTCTTCGTAGCCACCAGAAATCTATGGATACGCAACATCTACAACCGGTTCATGAAAAAACGCTACGAAAACATGGAAAGCTTTAGGGCAACAAGATAGAAAGAACAGAGTTGTCCACAATGGCAGCAAAGGATTTTTATGTATGCGAATACACCGAAGGGGGCTGGCTTGAAAAACGTCTTTCTATCAACTTTGCGGAAGATGAGGGATTCAAACCCCCGATACCCAAAAAGGGTATACCGGATTTCGAGTCCAGCGCATTCGGTCACTCTGCCAATCTTCCTTTATCGCATGCAAAAGTAATGAATAATTCTTATTTGACAAAAAATAAATAAGAATATTTAGACAGAGTGTGAGTTTTTATTGCACTCCGGACAAATGCCTTTCACCACATAATTGACCGTTGTCATTGTATAGCCGTCAGGCAGTTCTACCGGAGGAATCCCGGTATTGTCCAAACAGAAAGTCTTGCCGCACCGCTCGCAATGGAAATGCACATGCATGTCATCGTCGCTCGCTTTATCGTGACTCATGCACAGCTCATACCTCACCCCCTCGCTCCCATCTTCTATCACATGCAGCAAACGATGCTCTTTAAACAAAATGAGGGCACGGAATATGCCGGACTTGTTGATGGTGAGAATCCTGCCCTCCAATTCAGACAGCGACATGGGTCTTGTGGCAGAATACAAAGTTTTCACCACGAGAATACGGTTGGTTGTCGGTTTGATGTGATGCGACACCAACAATTCCGTGTATTTATTTTCGTTCAGAAACTCTCCCACAATTTATCACTTATATTTCGAATTGGGACACTTTATAACGAGCCGTTACAAAGTCGGCAACAAGCGTTTCCACAATCTCACTCACCGGACGAATATCTTTGACAGCAGATGCAATCTGACCAATCTCCAATTCTCCGTTGTCGATGTCACCCTCAAAGATTCCCCGCTTTGAGGCAGCCCTACCCAACAATTCTCGCAATTCATCGGCAGAGGCACCGCGGCTTTCAGCCTCCATCAATTTGTCGAACAGGGCATTCTTTACCAATCTCGCAGGCGAGAGTTTCTTTAAACAGAGCATGGTATCACCCTCTTCCAAAGTGATGCATTTTTGTTTAAAGGCTTCCGAAGCCGTACTTTCTTTCGAGAGTGCAAACAAGGTTCCGATTTGGACTCCTTCTGCCCCCAACGCCATGGCTGCCAGCATCGCCTCGCCGCTGCCGATACCTCCTGCCGCCATCAAAGGCAACGAAGTGGCCTTGCGCACTTGCGGAATCAGTGCCATGGTGGTGGTTTCTTCCCTGCCATTATGACCGCCGGCCTCGAAGCCTTCAGCCACGACAGCATCCACACCAGCCTCTTCGCATTTCTTGGCAAATCTGCTGCTTGATACAACATGAACCACCTTTATACCTGCCTCGTGGAGCATCGGCGTGAATTTCTTGGGATTGCCAGCCGATGTGAAAACAATCTTTACGCCTTCGTTGATGATGATACCTATCAAGCGGTCGATTTCGGGATACATCAGCGGTACATTCACTCCCCAGGGGTTATTCGTTGCCCCCTTCATTTTCCGGAGGTGCTCAACGAGAGTTTCAGGATGCATCGAACCAGAACCAATCAAGCCTAAACCTCCTGCATTACTCACAGCAGCAGCCAATCGCCAGCCCCCACACCATACCATACCACCAAGGACTATCGGATATTTGATTCCGAACAATTCTGTAATTCTATTATTCTTCATTTTCTATAAAACTTATTGGTTGAACGGTTATGCCGAAGCATATGTCAAGACATAGGCATCGGTTACAATATAGTTGATTTCCACAGGTTGCTTTCGCTTCAAGTTCTCTGCACCTATCACTCCCCTTCCGCACTCCTCAAAAGGAATTATGCGCATCTCCTCACACAACAGACGATCCTCAGAGAACAATTTGTAGAGCGTTTCTTTAGCACTCCAATGAATCAACAGGCCGACAGACGTTTCCACCTGCTCATCTGCACGAAGAAACCTGTGGGCGATTCTCCCCACTCTATCACTAATATATTCTATATCTACAGCTACTGGATGTTCCCAGGAAACCATCACTGCGCAATATCCTTTAGTATGGCTGATACTGACATGTCCTCCTCCCTTAAGCATGGGTTTTCCATTTTCATTATGTGTGATTTCCACTTCTCGACCAATGATTTTTTCAAGCAACAGCCTTACACAGACATACTCTTTTTGCCTTTCCACTGAACGAAACAATTGGGCTGCATCCTGGTAATAAGGGATCGAATCTGTCAAATCCTCTGACATTTTCCACAATCCCAATCTCACATCTGAACAAATATCATGGATAGAAATGAGTGGCATCTATTCCTCCTTGTTTGTTTCAGAATCGGGTTCTTTGACCGTTACTTTTACACGGGAAATTCTTCTTTTCTCCAACTGAAGAACCTCAAATTGATAATTCTTATATTCCAATTTCTCGTGTATGACGGGGAAATCGCCTTTTATCTCTAACAAAAGACCCGCCAGGGTGTCAGCCTCATTTCTACAAGTCTCGAAGATTTCGTCATCCACATGAAGCATTTCACAGAAATTGCTCAAAGGTGTCTTTCCCTCAAACACGTATGTATCCTTATTCAAGCGTACAAAAGTTTTTTCCTCTTCATCATATTCATCATGTATCTCCCCGACAATTTCTTCCAGGATATCTTCCAATGTAACGATTCCACACGTTCCACCGAACTCGTCCACGACAATGGCGATATGGACTCTGTTTTTTTGGAATTCCCTCAACAAATCGTCAATCTTTTTTGTATTAGGAACGAAATAAGGAGGGCGAACCAATGTTTGCCAACGGAAAGTGGAAGGCTTGTTCAAATGGGGCAACAAATCTTTGACATAAAGAATGCCCCTGATATTATCACTATTGTCTTGATAAACAGGAATCCGGCTGTAATTGTTTTCCACAATGCATGCCAACACCTCCTGATAAGTACTCTTGATACTCAAATCAACTACATCTTGCCTTCTCGTCATCACCTCATTGACGGTTTCGTCACCAAAACGAATGATTCCTTGCAGCATACTTTTCTCGTCCTTGATGTCGTTGTTGTCGGTCAGCTCGAGAGCTTGCTCCAATTCGCCCACACTCAACACATGACTTTGCTTTTGAAACAATTTCTCAAAAACAACACGTGTCTGCAAAAGAATGGAAGAAAGAGGCCAGAAAATTTTTCGCAAAACAACAATACTTCCTACAAATCTTCTACAAAAATGCAGGGGATCCTGTCTTGAAAAAATCTTGGGAATAATTTCTCCAAACAATAAAAGGAGAAAAGTAAGGAGGACTGTGATACAAATGAATTGCAACCAATGAGCATTTCCGAAATCAACGATATGGTCGAAAATGAATTTGCAAAGCATGATAATGGTGACATTTACCAGATTGTTGGTGATAAGAATCGTGGCAAGTGTCCTTTCAGAATCGTTTCGCAGCATCTGGATATGGCTGTCAGCAGTATTTCGCTCTGTATCCATTTCGTTCAAATCGCTTGGGCTTAAACTGAAGAACGCTATCTCAGAGCCGCTCGCAAATCCTGATACAAGAATCAGTACTGCAGCCAAAATTGCGGATAGGATGACTCCAACTGACGGAGAATGAAATTGGACTTCTTGAAATGAAACAAAAAGGCTGTCGATATCCATATCAGAACGGAAGGTTGCCTCCCTCCGCCACTGTCTGTCCTCCAGATTCGGAAGGTTCTATTTGGGAGTTGTTGGAAGGTGCTGATTTGGGTGAAAGCATTTCCATATTTTCCACCAAAATCTCCGTAACGTACTTTCTTTCCCCTTTCTGAGTATCGTATGAACGATAGCGGATTCTTCCTTCCACATAAAGTTTGTCGCCCTTATGCACGTACTGTTCAACAACCTTTGCCAAGTTGCGATAAAAAATAAGATTGTGCCAATCTGTTCTGTCAGGAACTTGTGTACCATTCTGAAGGGTATATCCTCTTTCTGTGGTAGCCAAAGGCACTTGGGCCACTGCCTGATCCTGCTCGTAATAGCGGACATCAGGCTCTTTACCTACATTACCAATCAACATTACCTTATTCATAGCATGATGATTTTATATTGTCATTTCCAAAGTCCCAGATACTTGAACTTGAAGTTCTTTCCTTTTGCCGATGGAAACTGACTCCGATTGTCCACCCGGCCACGCAGATGGTCTATAATACGATTGTAAGCATCCAATCCGCTGAGAGCTTTCACAGCCGCCACAAAATGTGTATCGCGGTATTCGTGTTTCCCTGTAGTTGGTATCATCACAACTCGTTTAAAGTCCAATGAGCCTTCATACCATCCAGGACATTCCTCATTCAAACGTGCCAACGCCGGAGGGGCAGACTCCTTTCGTGCAGTATCATTCATCGGTGGCCTCAGTGCTTTTTTCTGTTTGAAATCAAGCATTGTGGCGGCTTCAGTCTTTATAATGATGAAATACACACGCGGACGCACCTTGTAGCGCTTGGGATAATATATTTCTCCGTTGGCATATTCTCTTACATCTGTCTCCAATTCTGGTGTAAGACCTATTTCTGGGATTGAACGCAGGAAATCAATAGCATCATCAACATTCGATACTAATATCTCGTTGTCAAAATATCTTATATATAAATTCATAGATTTTTCTTTTATCCTAAAAAGAGCGGAAAACGGGACTCGAACCCGCGACCCCAACCTTGGCAAGGTTGTGCTCTACCAACTGAGCTATTTCCGCATGCAAATAAAAAAAATATTTTGGTGAAGAGGAGGAGACTCGAACTCCCACGTCACAATTAACACTACCCCCTCAAAGTAGCGCGTCTACCAATTCCGCCACCTCTCCAACAAAATCATTCTGAACAAGAACAGTGCCCAGAACAGGACTCGAACCTGCACACCTTTCGGCACACGCACCTGAAACGTGCGCGTCTACCAATTCCGCCACCTGGGCATTTTTCCGGATAAACCAATGAATTATCCTTCGTTGTTATTCAGAATGTTGAGCGGAAAACGGGACTCGAACCCGCGACCCCAACCTTGGCAAGGTTGTGCTCTACCAACTGAGCTATTTCCGCCTGTATTACTTCAAACTGAAGCGCATTTCCCTAAATGCGGTTGCAAAGGTAGTTCTTTTTTTTGAATGGTCAAAACTTTTGTATCTTTTTTTTCAATCCATTCTGTTTTTATAATCTTCATAAGTAAAATCTCGCAACACCTCCAATTCATCATCCATTCGCACCAAAGCAATTGAAGGATGGGTTATGCCATTGAACATATTCGTTTTGACGGTAGTATAATGGAGCATATCTTCGAAGATGACAAGTTCGCCTACCTGTAAAGGATGGTTGAACTTCCACATGCCCAAGAAATCTCCCGAAAGGCAACTGTTACCGCCCAATCTATACACATTCTCATCCATGCCTTGCCCCCATTCATCTTCCTGGACAGCTTCAGCCCCTCTTACTGCTGGCATATAAGGCATTTCCAAACAATCGGGCATATGACAAGTGAAACTGACATTCAGAATGGCAGTTTTGATACCCTTGTCTTCCACGACATCCACCACTTTCGAAACCAAGATTCCTGTTTGCCAGGCAAAAGCACTTCCTGGTTCAAGAATGATTTTCAGCCATGGATATTTCGTATGGAGGTCTTTCAACAATTTCACCAATAAGTCTATGTCATAATCTTGGCGTGTCACCAAATGTCCTCCACCGAAATTAATCCATTTCAACTGAGGGAACCACTGTTTAAACCTGCTTTCTATATGCACCAATGTCCGCAGAAAGACATCAGACCCACTCTCACAATGACAATGGCAATGAAAACCCTCGATGTTTTCAGGCAATTGCAGAGGAATTTTTTCCGAAGTGACTCCAAAACGCGTACCTGCTGCACAGGGATTATACAAAGCAGTTCCCACCTCTGAATATTCAGGATTGACCCTCAGCCCCATGCTCAACGAGTGATTTGCCAGTTTACATGTTTCATGAAACCTCTCATATTGGGAGAGTGAATTGAAAGTAAGATGACTGGAGCACCGGGCAATATCTTCCACTTCCTCATCTGTATAAGCAGGAGAAAATGTATGTGCCCTTTCACCAAACTCTTCAAAAGCCAACCTCGCCTCATATAGAGAACTTGCCGTTGTGGAAGAAATATACTCTCTGAATATCGGGAAAGTCTTCCAAAGCGCATAAGCCTTGAAAGCAAGAATAAATTCCACATCTGCCTTGTCCATAACCCTTTTGATCAACGAAAGATTAGCACGGAGTTTTTTTTCTTCCAATATATATATAGGTGTCCTGACACCCTTGAATGTTTCTAAATTAACTTTCATTTCTTATAATCATCCTAAGCCAAAAGAATACAACATCGAATTCCTTTCAGGCCTTTTATCAAACTTAAAGTTGTTTATTCACCCAATTATCATGCAAAGATAAACTTTTATCACCGTTAAATTGCTAATATGGGATAATTTTAATACTTTTGCAATAAAAATAAGGAGACGAATGAAACTCGTTTTAATGACCAAGTCCACATTCTTCGTCGAAGAAGACAAAATCATATCATCGCTCTTCGAAGAGGGATTGGAAAATCTGCATCTTTACAAGCCCGACTCCACTCCTATATATTCGGAGCGGCTATTATCTCTTTTGCCAGAAGACTATTATCGGAAAATAACCGTACACGACCATTATTACCTTAAAAATGAGTATAGGCTGGCAGGTATCCACATAGATTCTCCAGACGCTCCACTGCCCGATGGATACAAAGGAAAATTCAGCAGGACATGCATGCAATTGGAAAAACTAAAAGAAACCAAAAGAAAATCCGAGTATGTTTTCTTAAGAAACATATTTCACAGCCTGAGCGAAAAAGGAGCAGAAGCGACATTTACCCAAGAACAGATAAAAGATGCATCAAGAAAAGGATTGATTGACAAACACGTGTATGCCTTGGGGGGTATAGGGATAGAGCAAGTGAAATTTGCAAAAGACATGGGCTTTGGGGGAGTGGTAATCTGTGGCGATTTATGGAATCGCTTTGACATTCATAACCAATTGAACTATAAAGAACTTATAGCACACTTCGCGAAGTTCCGCAGGGCGGTAGGATAATCATTTATTTCAATAATATAACAACTATGATAGACCCAAAATCATTTATGGTATTCTCAGGCACAGCAACGAAATATCTCGCAGAAAAGATATGCCAAAGTCTGGGTTACCCTTTAGGAAATCTCCTAATGACAAAATTCTCTGACGGAGAATTTGCTGTCTCTTACGAACAATCCATCAGAGGGCGCGATGTGTTTCTGGTACAAAGCACATTCCCCAACTCTGACAACTTGATGGAACTCCTCCTGATGATTGACGCTGCCAAGAGAGCGTCTGCCAAAAGCATCAATGCAGTGATTCCTTATTTTGGATGGGCACGGCAAGACCGCAAGGACAAACCACGTGTTAGCATCGGAGCCAAACTGGTAGCCGACCTGCTTTCTGCAGCCGGCATTGACCGCCTTATCACAATGGATTTGCACGCAGACCAGATCCAAGGCTTCTTCAACGTACCTGTTGACCACTTGTATGCATCGGGGGTAATTCTCCCCTATTTACAGAGTTTGCAATTGGACGACATTGTCATTGCATCACCCGACGTGGGTGGTTCCAAACGCGCAAGCACCTATGCAAAATACTTAGGATGCCCCTTAGTTCTTTGCAACAAGAGTCGCGCACGTGCAAACGTTGTCGAAAGCATGCAGATCATCGGTGAGGTGAAAAACAAGAATGTTATCATTGTTGATGACATCGTTGACACAGCAGGCACCATCACAAAGGCTGCCGACATCATGAAAGAGGCCGGTGCATTGAGCGTACGCGCATGTGCATCACACTGCATCATGAGTGGTCCCGCAAGCGAACGTGTACAGAACAGTGCTTTGGAAGAAATGGTATTTACAGACTCTATTCCTTATTCGAACCGATGCGCAAAAGTAAAGCAACTATCTGTTGCAGATATGTTTGCAGAGACAATTCGTCGAGTGTTGAACAACGAAAGTATCAGCGACCAATATCTTATCTAATACTCTCCCATCGTTTTCACCATATTATATCTTCATTTCGACAGATAATAAAAATGGGAATACGCATTATATGGGTACCGTAAGAATAGAAACATCATGATTTCCCTATCCGCAGTGCAGAAAAGGCACTGCGGATTTATTTTTGGTTGCAGTCCGCCCAAACTTTCAAATGGACTTAAGAGTTGCCATATATATGCGAAAAGAAAGAGGGTAATATCATCTTTGATACACCCTCTTTGATATTGATAGCCTCCAAATGAAAAGGAGAACTGTCGCTATTTTACTTTTTCAACAATTGCTTTGAACGCTTCCGGGTTGTTCATTGCTAAATCTGCTAAAACCTTACGATTGATTTCAATACCTGCCTTATGCAGAGCACCCATCAAAGTGGAATAACTCATGTCGTGCATACGAGCGGCCGCATTGATACGCTGAATCCACAAAGAACGGAAAGTGCGCTTTTTGTTACGACGGTCGCGATACGCATAAGTGAGACCTTTTTCCCATGTGTTCTTTGCAACGGTCCAAACATTCTTACGGGCTCCATAATAGCCACGCGTAAGTTTCAGGATTCTCTTTCTTTTTGCTCTTGAAGCAACGTGATTTACTGATCTTGGCATAATTTTGTCCTTTCTTTTAAGCTCTTAATACATTAGCGGAGGCAGAGCAAATCTCGTACCTGCTTCAGGTTGCTGTTATCTACGATTGTCTGGTGCACCAAATTTCTCTTCTGCTTCTTTGTCTTCTTTGTCAAGATGTGACTGTGATAAGCGTGGTGTCTTTTAATCTTACCAGTACCGGTGAAGCGGAATCTTTTCTTCGCACCGGAATTTGTCTTTACTTTTGGCATTTTTGTTATTTTAAATTGTTATTTATTATGCTGTGGCAACGTATATACCAGGACGTTGCGCACAAGCCATTTCTCTTTTGCATTTCAACAAGAACAAATCTAAAGACAGCATTATTCTTCTGTCTTTAATTTTTTCAAGATGTCTTCTCCACCTTTCACATTGGCAAACAGACCTCCATTAGCCGGTTCTTCAATCTGTGTCTCGGGGTTCTGCTTGACAGTTTCCTTTGCTTCCGCCTCCCGTTTTTCCCGATCCTTTTTCTGCTGACTTTTCTTTGCCACGCCAGTTTTTTTCGGTGAGAGATACAAGAACATTTTCTTTCCTTCCAACGAAGGCATCTGCTCTACTTTTCCGAATTCTTCCAAATCGTTGGCAAATCTAAGAAGAAGCACTTCGCCTTGCTCTTTGAACAGGATGGAACGTCCGCGAAAGAACACATAAGCTCTCACCTTGTTTCCTTCTTCCAGAAATTCCTTGGCATGTTTCAGTTTGAAGTTGTAGTCGTGCTCGTCAGTCTGAGGTCCGAAACGGATTTCTTTAATATCCTGTTTCACCTGTTTGGCTTTCATCTCCTTTGCACGCTTCTTCTGCTGATAGAGAAACTTGCTATAGTCTATGAGACGACAGACGGGCGGTTGTGCATTCGGCGAAATTTCAACAAGATCCACACCTTGTTGACGCGCCATATCCAATGCTTGCCGGGTTGGCATAACAGTAGAACCATCTTCATCCACAATTCGTATTTCACGAACACGTATCTGTTCATTTACACGGTACTGATTACCTTTTTTGTCGCTCTTCATTAACTATTTTAGTTGTTCTTATTTCGAAATCGGCTGCAAATTTAGCACTTTTTATTGACATTAACAGCCATACCCTTTAAGCTGCCTCACAATTTAACAACATTTATATGTATCACACATACAATACAGAGAAAATCCTACTTGCCATGGATGATTGTACCATATTATATTGCGCATATTGCTGTCACTAATTCTCTGGACTGATATTTGTTGCCTTCAACATTTCAGCAACTTCATCGTTAATCATCTTGGCAAATTCTTCCATCTTCATGGATCCTTGGTCGCCTTGTCCCTGTTTTCTTACACTAACAAGTCCTTCGGTTGCCTCTTTCTCGCCAACAATAAGCATATAAGGAACACGTTTCAATTCATTGTCCCTGATTTTGCGCCCTATTTTTTCATTTCTGTCATCAACCGATGCTCTCACTCCCACTTCGTCAAAGTATTTTGCCACATTATTGGCGTATTCCACGAATTTCTCTGAAATAGGAAGGATAGCTACTTGGTCGGGGGTCAGCCACAAAGGGAAACGCCCTGCGGTATGTTCGATCAGCACAGCGGTGAAACGCTCTAAAGAACCAAACGGTGCACGGTGGATCATCACGGGCGTCTTCTTCGTATTGTCTTCATCAGTATATTCCAGATTAAAGCGCATTGGCAAGTTGTAATCTACCTGAATGGTTCCCAATTGCCAACGGCGACCAATGGCATCCTTTACCATGAAATCGAGTTTTGGACCATAGAAAGCCGCCTCTCCATATTCTATCTTTGCATTAAGTCCTTTTTCCTGGCAAGCTTCTATAATCGCAGTTTCACCCTTTTCCCAAACCTCGTCAGATCCGATATATTTTTCTGTGTCTTTAGGATCACGAAGCGATATCTGCGCTTCGAAACTATCAAAGTTGAATGTTGAGAATACGATATTGATAATGTCCATTACACGGAGGAACTCGTTTTTCACTTGATCGGGGCGGCAGAAGATATGCGCATCATCTTGTGTGAATGAGCGCACACGAGTAAGCCCATGCAACTCCCCACTCTTTTCATAGCGGTAAACCGTACCAAACTCAGCAATGCGCAATGGCAAATCCTTGTAGGATCGGGGTTTCCAAGAGAACACTTCGCAATGATGGGGACAATTCATTGGCTTCAACATATATTCCTCATCCTCCTCCGGTGTATGAATGGGCTGAAAAGAATCCTTGCCATAATGAGCATAGTGACCAGATGTCACATAAAGATTTTTAGAGCCGATATGCGGAGTAATAACCTCCTGGTATCCATAATTTTTCTGTATCTTGCGAAGCATTTCCTGCAAACGAAGGCGCAACTCCGTTCCTTTGGGCAACCATATTGGCAAACCTTTACCCACACGCTCAGAAAACATGAAAAGTTCCATTTCCTTTCCAATTTTCCGATGGTCGCGCTTCTTGGCCTCTTCAAGCATCACAAGATATTCATCCAGCATTTTTTTCTTGGGAAACGTGATACCATAAATACGTGTTAACTGCTCACGTTTTGCATCACCACGCCAAAACGCTCCTGCCACGCTTGTTATCTTAATAGCCTTAATAGCTCCGGTAGAAACGAGGTGAGGGCCGCGGCATAGGTCGGTAAACGACCCTTGCGTATAGGTAGAAATCGTTCCGTCTTCCAAGTCCAGATCAATGTGCTCACACTTGTATTCCTGTCCGTCATTCTTGAATTCTTTCAAGGCATCGGCTTTTGAAATCTCTCTACGGACCACCTGCTCGTCCCTGCTTGCAAGTTCCTTCATTTTTGCTTCGATAGCGGGGAAATCGCTTTCCTTGATGACCACTCCCTCCTTGGGCATCACATCGTAGAAGAAACCATTTTCAACGGCCGGACCAAAACCGAACTGTATGCCAGGATAAAGTTCTTTCAATGCTTCGGCCAACAAATGGGCAGAAGTGTGCCAAAATGTATGTTTGCCTTCTTCGTCATCCCATTTGTAAAGAGCAAAAGTCGCATTTTCACGAATGGGGCGATTCAGTTCAACGGTTTCTCCATTCACACTGCAACTGATTACGCTGCGTGCCAATGCCGGCGAAATGCTCTCTGCAATTTGCAATCCAGTCACTCCTTCTTCATATTCACGGACATTACCGTCTGGAAATGTGATTTTTATCATAATGCTGTTATTTTTTCTATATTTAGTGCAAAATTACGGATTTATTTTTGAATAAACGCAAAAACAGCCGATTCTTTTTGAACGGCAAGCCATTTGTCACACCAAACGTTTCTCCCTTGTTTCTTCATTTCTTATCTCTGTATTTCTTTATGACGCTATAAGCATCATACAATCCAAGTTCTCCCGCCTTACTCAAATCTTCAATGCCCGCAGCCTTGCTGTTGGCATAAATGCGAGCCAGCCCTCTATTGTAATAGGCTTCTGCCAAATCGGGGTTCAGCTGGATTGCTTTGGTATAATCGTCGATAGCCTTGGCATAATCTTTCCTCGACACCAAAAAGTTGGCACGGTCATAATAGACAAACGCATTGTCGGGACTCAACTTTGCCGCTTTATCAAAATCGGCCAAAGTCAATGCTGCCATCAAATCCGTATTGATGCCTTGGGAAACAGTAAAATCAAGCATCATTGATTGGCATACGGCACGTTGCCAGTAAGCCAAGGCCAGGGTTGTATCGTTTTGCAGATAAGCTGTAAGGTCATTGATGGCCGCATCGAAATTCTGCGTCACCGAATAGGCAACAGCTCGTTGCACAAGCAGCGCTTTCTCTTTTCTCATGTCTTTGATAAAGGAAATCCTGCCAGTCAGCGAATCCACCAAGGCAAAATAGTTTTTCGTCTCCAACTCGTCAAGCGTTTTGGGATTACACGTGACGTGAATCTTATGCAACGGTTTTTCTTTCCGATTAAAAGCTTCCACCCCAGGTTCAAGAGCAGTGATGTTTTTCATGCCGTTGGCATATTGGAGATACGACAGCACATACATCGGCATGAACTCGTTTTCCACTTTCCGGTTCTGCACACGTCCACGATATACGCTGCCATATTCATGGACAACCTGATGTTCGTCTGCCTCTACCAATTGATTGTACTTGTCCATATCAATGTCGCTCAACTTGCGAATCGTTTTTTGCTTACTCTTGCTCCATCTAGGCTGATACCCGAGATGTTTGTTATTCTGTGCCTTGAAAATTCGGAACTCGTCTTGTTCGGCCTTTGCCGTCATCCCCAAACGACGATAGCATTTTGCCCGAAACTGCAAACCTGTCCAAAAATTAGGGAACTCATTGATTACCTTCGTATAATCTCGGATGGCCCCTCTCAAGTCGCCCGTCCTGTCAAGCAGCAATGCTCGATTGAATATCGCCATGATATTGTTCGGTTCCATTTTGATAATAAAGTTGAAGTCGTCAATAGCACGGTTATCATCGCCGACCTGAACGCGCAACTGTGCCCGGTTATAATGTGCCAGAAAATTATTGGAGTCCAGTTCGATGGCCTTGTCATAATCTGCCATCGCCCCTCTCAGATGATTGATGTTGTAGCGTGCCAAAGCTCTATTAATATAGTTACCTGTCGCCGTAGGTTTCAGGTAGATGGCTTTGCTCAACTGTTCATCGGCTTCTTTCCATTTCCTGCGGTTCAAGCTCATCATGGCCCTCACAGTCCACGCTTCTCCATCATAAGGGTCGAGTTCAAGGGCTTTGTCTAAAAAGCCGGAAGCACTTACTGTATCTTTTTGCAGCATACGAACCTCGGCCTTGAGTTGGTAGTTCTTCGCATTGCTCTTCCAGCGCACTATCATCGAGTCCAATTCCTGTTCGGCCCTGTCGTAGTCTTTATCCTGAATACGGCACAGCACCCGATTATACCACAATCCTTGATTGACAGGATCATGCAAAATGGCCAAATCGTAGTCGGCACAGGCTTCCTTGAATTTCTGCATCCGGATACGGCACACTCCCCGCAAATCGTACAGCCCAGAGATGTATGGATTCAATTCGATAGCCTCATTGCAATCATTTTCTGCCCCCACAAAATCATCCAAATTGTATTTTGCAATGGCTCGATAATACCAAGGCCCGTACAGATAAGGTTTGGCGAGGATAATTTGATTGAAATATTGGATGGAAAGAACGTAGTCTTCATAAAACAATGCGCTCCTGCCTGCCAGCAGCAAACGGTCGATATTATACTGAGCTGATGCCGGAAGTGACAGGACAATAAGCAATATAGCAAAAAATCGGCGCATAATTGTATGATTGGAATTACATCATTCCACCCCAAAGGCGGATTGCCAACAATTGGAGATGGAGAAAGTGCCGCTTATTGAAGATTCACGACCTTCTTGCAGGTTTCGTCTTGTACGCGCAACTGTATTTTCCTTGCATAAGGGCTCTCAGTTTGTTCTTGATGAGTTGTTTGCGCAAAGGCGACACTTTGTCAACGAAGATGTGTGCGTCAAGATGGTCGAACTCGTGCTGCATCACGCGTGCCAGATATCCTTCAATCCATTCATCGTGCTCATTACGTTCCACGTCTTCATACTTTACACGGATTCTTGTGGGACGAGTCACCTTTTCATGAATACCTGGAACCGAGAGGCAGCCTTCCTCCATCGAACTTGTCTGTGTATCATCATATTCAACGATGTGCGGATTGATGTATGCATTTCTGAAGCCCTTGTATTCGGGAAATTCCTCTGAAAGCACATCCAAGTCTATCACAACCACTCTTATCGACAGTCCCACTTGAGGAGCAGCCAACCCAATGCCATCGCTTGCATCCATTGTTTCAAACATATTGTTGACAAGAACATCCAAGTCGGGATAGTCCTTGTCAATATCTACTGTTTTCTTTCGAAGCACTGGATGCCCGTATATATAAATAGGTAATACCATGTAGTAAAATAAAAAATATCAATGAGGAATAAAAGAAAGCATTTCACCTCTTTGTTTCCAAATAATCTTTCAGAATGATTGTCGCACTGATTTCATCCACCAATGCCTTGTTTCTTCTTGATTTTTTTTTGAGACCACAGTCAATCATGGCTTGATGTGCCAAAACCGAAGTATAGCGCTCGTCAAAAAAAACAACGGGTATGGCTGGCATTGCTTTCTTCCAGCGATTCGCGAACTGTTGCACACGGGCAAAATTCTCGCTTGGTTCCCCATTGGTTTGCCGAGGCTCTCCCATGACGATACAATCCACCGGCTCTCTGCCGACATATGCCTTTAAATAGTCGAACAAGTCAGACGTAGAAACAGTCGCCAGTCCATTGGCTATGATCTGCAATGGATCGGTGACTGCTATTCCTGTGCGCTTCTTGCCGTAGTCTATCGACAGTATTCTTCCCAATTTCTTGATTATTGCTGATTAAAGAGCAACCAAGCATCAGGATATTTGGAGCGGAATTCATTGCGGCTGCGAACGGCACTTGCCTTGTCGTCGTATGTAGAAGCAACCACGCGATACATGTTGCGATTGCCGCTGTACACAATCTGCGAAGCGTAGCCCGCGCTTCTGAGTTGCTGAGCCAAACCATCTGCATTGGCTCTGACGGTGAACGACCCAACCACTACGCTAAAATTCTTAAGGCCTGTGCCATCAATCATCTGTGTCTTTTCCTGACGTACAGAAACGTTGTCCACGTTGTCAACCACAGTCGTCTCGGTTGCGGGTCTCGTCACTACCGGTGCCACAACGGTTGTCTCTTCCGGAGTATTCTGTTGAGATAACATTGCGTCCTGCGACTGAGCCTTTTCATAGGCTTTTCTGTATGCACTCTCTTTCGTCCCACAACTTGTCAAAGCTAATGCCATGCACAGACCTGCGCCTAATACCATGTATTTCTTCATATTTCCTTTTATTATTAAAATTAAACTTGTCATTCAGTTTCAAATGATTTGGCGAAATTACACAAAATCAACAGAAAACGGGGAAAAATCCTGCATAAAGTTTGTTAAATGCGCACATTAGCAAGAAATTAACAAAAAAAGGGTTAACAATCCATTGGGAATTTAATAAAATATAGTATATTTGCTTGCAGAACATTATATTCATTAAAAACAGAGATTATGAAGACATTGGGTTATATTGGCGCATTTATCGGCGGTGCAATCGCCGGAGCCGCATTGGGACTGTTGGTTGCCCCAGAAAAAGGAGCCGACACACGTGAGAAAATTACAGACGCTATCGACGACTTCTGCAAAAAACACAATATCAATCTTTCACACAAGGAAATTGCAGATTTGGCCGACGATATCAAAGACGCAGCCGCAGACGCATAGTTTAAGGCAATATATGTTTTCAACAGACAAAAACATAGAGACTATCGGGCAGCTCATCGAGGTGTTCAAGCATTACATTGGGCTTCAGAACGAATATCTGAGGCTCGATGTAATCGAGAAGATTGTACGACTGATCACCGCATTGCTCATCGCATCAGTCGTATTCCTCAACATCATTGTCATATTTATATACCTATCTTTCGCAGCAGCCTATGCCATGGCTCCTGCATTGGGCACGCCTCTGGCATTTCTCATCGTGGCATTGTTCTATTTGCTCATATTTTTACTTGTGCTCGCCTTCAGAAAAAAGTGGGTGGAAAAACCACTTGTAAGATTCCTCGCAAGCCTTTTAATGGAAAAATAAATGTATTGAAAAGTAATGATGACAAACGACAATACCTCCACATACACAACGCTCCGCTCTATTGAAGACAGGAAAAAGCAGTTGTTGAAAGAAATCAGGAAAGACAGTGACCAAATCAACAAACTAAGAAAGCAGCTGTTTGCAAACCCACAAGACCTCACCAACAGAAAAGGAAAATTCAATCTGCAAACGCTTATGGGCACAAGTGTCGGCGTGTTCGACGGATTGCTGTTTGCCTGGAAACTCTACAGGAAATTCAAGAAATAATCCGTTCCTTTCAGCAGCCCGACAGACAGCATGATTCCCGCCAGGCACACTTCCCTGACACGAAACATCAAAAATCATTTATGCCCTCACTTCTCTTTGCAGATTCTCTTCATCACTTGCAACATACAATGTGCTGCATCATTTGCTCTCACCAAATTGTCCAAAGGAACGAAATCTGCTTTCACATGGTATAAGTCCGGCATCTTGTGAAATGAGTTATACATATTATCCACTTATCCACAGCAATGATACGATGCGGATCGATACTAAGAAAATTATTGGCAAAACGATTTGTGTCGAACATATCGATGGCCAGTATTTTCAAGCCCCTACTTTTCAAATAATCCAAGAAAGGAATTTCGTCTGCTTCCACCTTGTATTCTTTCGTATTAGGGCTACGGGTATAGGGTATAGATACAAACTGTAGATAAAGAATTCACATATCTATTCTCAGTCAAGGTCACAAGGTCTTTGTCTATAACATTGAAATAAGACACCATTCTTTTTCAACACTGATATATAACCTTTATGCTCTTTAGCAGCCTGTTCCCGATTTCCAAATGTAAATTCTTCACCAGGTGTATGCAAAAGTGCCATGTATGCATCGTCATATTCCGATTGCGGATAAGACATTACGTCAGACATGGTGTTTTCCGAAGACTCACTATTGCATGATAGAAATAATGCAAACAACACACCTTTATTTATACATCTTCATTTTCTTGTAATTTTATTCTTTTGCAAAATCACAAGAAAATTGGACTATACATGACATTTTAGTAAAAAATCCATATAGTTTCGTTCTATTCTTTGTTCAAAAACAAATGTGACGTAAACCATTATGCCATTATTTTTCTTTTCTCACAAGCGATTTGAATCGGTTTGTATTCGTTGCCATCAAAATATGGAGCGATCTTATACATTTCGTTGCCATCAAGTTGAATCTGCCTTTGAAATATTGGGAACAGAACATTTGAAAGAGAAGGTTTATTAAAACAGATGAGAAAGAGGGAAGAGGATGTAACTGGCTGAAAACTGTCAGCATTTTCTGGCTGTGAAACGGTGTTGAATGCCAGCAGACGATTGGAATCCCTTTTTTCAGCCGATGTGTAATAAAATGTAATGATTTTCTTGCTGTGAAAGAAAGTAAAACCTACTTTTGCAGTGTCCGGACAAGACCCGTCTGACGATACGGAAACCAGAAAGCCCGGTCAGACACAGTTTGTATGTTTAACAATTTAAAAAAAAGAAAGAATGAAAAAAACTTTTTTAGCCATGTTGGCCATGATGATCGCCTTAACGGTGAACGCAGCATCAACCAAAGAGGAGAATATGCCCGATGACAAATTGTATGACGTGGTGGAGGTGATGCCGGAATATCCCGGAGGCATGGTGGCCATGATGAGATTCTTACAAGACAACGTGCAATATCCCTTTAAAGCCTCCAAGCAAAATATCAACGGACGTGTGGTGGTGCAGTTCATCGTGGAAAAAGACGGGAGAGTAGGCCATGCAAAGATTGCAAGATCGGTACATCCCCTGCTCGATGAGGAAGCCTTGAGAGTGGTTCGGCTCATGCCCAAGTGGACACCCGGAAAGCAAAAAGGGAAGCCGGTAAGAGTGAAATTCAACATTCCCATAACCTTTAGGTTGAAATAAAAACACCTGAGAACCAGCAGGATGAATCTGAAAACGCTCTTTCTCTCCATGACGGTGGTTTGCATCGTGTCGGCCTGTTCCAGCGGACAGCCGCACGATGCCACCCTGCTGAATGCCGAACAAGTGATGGTTGACAGTCCCGATTCGGCGTTCAACATCATCTATCCCTATGAAAATGAGCACACGTTCAACACGGCCGACTCCGCCCTCTACCGCCTGCTCTACATTGAGGCAATGCACAAAAAGGGAGTGAGAATTTACAGCGACTCACTGATTGTGGCGAGCGAACGTTTTTTCAAGGAAGCGGCAGACCAAACAAACCACCGGAATGACCGGAGACATCTGGTCAAAGCGTATGTGCAACATGGCATCGTGTTGTGCAATATGCTCCGGTTGAAAGAATCGGTAGAGAAATTGAAAAGGGCAGAAGAAATGGCGAAAGACTTGGACGATGAAGCGTTGAACTACGATGTGTACGATGCCATTGGCTACCTCAACAAAACAGCAAATTGTCGCGGGCTGATGCTGAAATATTACCAATTGGCATTTTGTTCCGCCAAGAAACTGAACAACACCTCTCGGAAAGCCCATGCCCTGAACCAACTGATGAGAAACCACGGTCTGGCAGGAGAACCAGACAGTGCCTTGCTCTATATGAAAGAAAGTATTGACATCATGCCTCGACTATCGGCCATGCAACAGGCAGAACTGAAAACCAGTATCGGCGGCATTTATCTGCAAATGGGCGAGAAAGGCATTGCCAAACAGTATCTGCAAGAAGCTTTGACACTTTTTCCCGTTGACTATGCCGCCAAATTGATGGGCGACATCTACGAGAGTGAAGGCAACATGGACAAAGCGTGCGAATTGTGGTTTGAAGCCCTGAACACCATCAACAACGACATTCAGATAGAGGCCTACCAAAAGTTGATATCCTACTATCTGGATGTGGAACAATGGCGGGCTTTGGATTTAAGTTGGCTTCTGAACAAACTATACCAAAACATTCACATTCCTTATCAGACAGAATCAATTGCCGAGCAACAGACTGCGTATGACAATGCTGTGGCACAGAAACAATTGCACAAGAAACTAACCGTTGCATCTGTTGCTGCCTTCCTCTTCTTGGCTGCCATTCTCATTTTCTTCTATTACCACAAAAGAAAAATGCACGCATATCATCAAATCATTGCACATATTGAAGATTTGCAACAACAGGTAAAGGCCAACGAGAAAAGCAAAGAATGTGACGGTGTGAAAGAAAAACCAGCCAATGCCACTCATACAGAGATTGGAGAGCAGACAGGAGAGAATAATCCTGATTCCGGGAAAATGCAAATGATTGACATTCTGCTCAACAACGAAACAGTGTTCCGCTTCCACCAACTGGCTGCCAAAGGGAAAATGGGGACACACGAGGATTGGACGGAACTCTACGAGGTCATCAACCGTGAAATGCCGGAGTTCATTCCATCCATCCATCGCAACGGAATGCTTTCCGACCGCGACACAAACATTTGCATCCTGATCAAACTGCATTTCATCCCTTCCGAAATCGCCATCCTCATCGGTGCCTCTCCGCAAATCATCACCAACAGCAGGGTGAGGCTGCTCAACAAAATCTTTGACGAGCGAGGAGGTGCAAGAGATTTTGACCAGAAAATAAGAGGAATGAAATAAGAACAAAAAACAAACGTATGAGAAACATATTTATCATCGTGCTGTCCCTGTTGTCAAATGGCCACACCGAAACGGCACTGGCACAAGCAGCAGACACACAGCACAAGGCAAACACACAACTATCGGACAGCGACGCGCGACAGAACGCATGGATAGTCATGGGAGACAGTTGCATGGATGCCTTCAACCTGTTCCAAGCACTGCAATGCTACGAGAAAGCCTATGCCATCACCCCCACGAGAAACGTCATGAGTAAATTAGGCGAATGCTACTATAAACGAGGGGCATATCTTCAATGCACTGACATATTGGAAAAGTTGGATGAACAGCAGGAAGAAGGCGAAAAACTCGGTTTGAAAGACATGCGCACCTTATATTACAGTTATGCCAAACTGGAGAAAAGGAAAAACAGAGACAAATGGGGCAATCGCATCGTGGAAAATTATCCCTACGATGCGGCACTGCTGTCCGACTATGCCAGACGGCTAAATGCGGAAAACAGACCGGAAACCGCCCATGCCTTTCTGGCAAACTATTATCAGAAAGACAGTACCGACATGCACATCACCCTACAACTGGCAGATGCCAGTTTCCTGATGCTCAACTTCAACAATGCAAAAAAATTATACCAAAGGATAATCAAGGCAGGAGACGTATCGTTCGACGTGAGTTATTCCTTGGGCATGTGTTTTTTCCAGGAAGAAAAGTGGGATTCGGCCTACTACTATTTGCTGCGCGCAGCAGAAATCAACAGCTACAAAAACGTGGGGTGTCTGTATCGCTTGGGGCTGTCGGCTGTCAGGAAAGGAGCGCCTGCAGAAGGTATCAGATGCCTTAACATAGCCATCCAAGAGGCCAATCCCTCCCCAAAACTGATGATTCACCTGCACGAGACACTTGCAGACGCATACGAGAAGAAAGGTGACAGCCGCAATCAACTGGAAACCCTCAAGGAGTGCCTGCAATACGATGGCAACAATATGCAGATATACTACAAATTGGCACAAGCCTACCAAAGCATCGGAGACAAGGAAAATGCCCGCCATCACTATAACAGTTTCCTCGGTCTTGCACGGATGATCAGCGAGCGCGACCGCTCCGACGACCTGAAACAGGTAGTCAAAATTGCAGAATACGAGGTGAGCAGATTAAAATAAAGAGGAAGAACATTCAGCCGTTAGAGATAAAATAAGTAACTTTGCGCACAAAAAGAACACATTATGAGCAAAGGGAAACTGGCGAAATTCGCTGATATGGAGCGATATAAGAATGTTTTTCAATACCCCTACTCAGCGGTACAGCAAGTACCATTCGAGATGAAAGGGCATTGGCACGAACAGTATTTCCACAACGGAAACCCCATCGTATTGGAGTTGGGATGCGGGAAAGGTGAATACACCGTGGAACTGGCACGCCTCTATCCCAACATGAACTTCATTGGCGTGGATATAAAGGGGGCAAGAATGTGGACGGGCGCAACGCTGGCCTTGAAAGAACAACTGGGCAACGTGGCTTTCCTGCGAACGAACATCGAAGTAATAGACCGGTTTTTCTCACCGGGAGAAGTGCAGGAAATATGGCTCACCTTCAGCGACCCGCAAATGAAAAATCCCCGCAAACGCCTTTCTTCCACTTATTTTCTGGAGCGTTATCGCTGTTTCCTGGTAAACAACGGCATCATACACCTAAAGACAGATTCAAACTTTCTCTTCACTTATACCAAATACATGGTGGAGAAAAACAATCTTCCCCTACTCTTCTGCACCGAAGACCTGTATCATACGGAGGGAATCGACGAAGAAACCAAGAAGATACTCAGCATACAGACTTATTACGAATCAATGTGGATTGAACGTGGGCTGAACATCCGCTACATGAAATTCCTGTTGCCCAACGGGAGACCACTCGAAGAATCGGACAGGGAAATACCCCTCGACGACTACCGCAGCTACGACCGCTCCAAGCGCAGCAGCAAAGACACGGCAAAATAGCAACTACTCATCGTACCTTATCGTGAGCATTCCGTTGTTGTCCTCTATCCTGCCAGCCTGAATCAGCAACCCGACAGCACGGTTCACCACTTCATTCTCTTTCAGCAATTCCGCATTGGAGTGTATGTCGTTCCACATCACGAACTTGGTGAATGAGAACAGCCCCAGAATGGCTTCTTCCTGCACATTCCAGCGTTTCATGTTCTTTACAGCCTCGCGCACAGTGGCAAGAATGAGATTCACGTCCGTACCATGTTCATTCTGCGGCAATGGGTCGAGCACGCCCAGGTTGATTTTGAACTGTTGCTTGAGCAGTTCCACGAGCGTTGTGTTCATCATGCACTCCTCGTTACGCGTCCTGATGACATAACTGGTTTTCGAGCGTCTGATGATATCGACCGGTGGCTGTTCTTGATTTCCTCGCCCACCATTTTTCTCAAATTGTCCGCCTGCAAACGCGAATCATACATTCCGCCCAACATCGGTTCTATCTTCCTGTCCAGAAACCGCACCACGGTATAGTCCACTCCATCGTTCAGATTATCCTCCAGGGCATCCACGTTGAACGAGACAAAAGGAATGACCCTTCTGCCCATCCTGCAGTTCACGAGATTGTTGCGGAGCGAGAAATCAAGCAGTTTGCGTTCCCAAATGGCCTGTTTGGTAATTTCCGTCCCATTGTCGTCGAGATGCAGGGCATAATGGTTAGGCATACGGATCTCTTTCGTGGCCTGTTTGTGTTTCACTCCCTCGTTCTCCACAGTCCACTCAGCCCCATTCATGATGCGCTGGGGCAGCAGACGGCAATCGGCCAAACGGCAACGGTGAACATCCACGAAATGAATGAACGACCAATCATTCCTTACATTTCTTTCGGCAATGTCCACGGCATCGTCGAAAGTCACCGATCCCGATTTTGTCAAACAAGTGGTTTCCACCAATACCAGGTTGTGAATGCCATCGGCAGACTGTTTTACCAGGTAGGAGCCGTCGTCGCATACTTCCTGCCAACAGAACCAATCCATGAGCCATGCCCCAACAAAGGCATGACCGCTTACAATGACCAGAATGGGGTTTATACCCACCGCTTCCAGGCACGAAGCAAAGAGCAACAACGTGTCCAGGCAAGTGCCAATTTTCTCGGTCAGCACCTTGTCGGCCAAGCGCACCCGCTGCCCCCGTCAACTCAAAACTTGCCGGAGGTTCGCAATACACAATACTTTCAGTCCTCCTCATCATCGTTTTCAATCACACAAAGCTTACACGTCCTCACTTTGTTGTTCAATACGGCATAGTTCAATCTGGGCAAATACTCAACCCCCACTTGCCCTGATGTTCACCGCTTATTGTCTTCTCATTCTCCCTATCCGATGACTATTGCTAGCTTACAAACTCATCCAAAGGTACCACCTCATATTTTCTCCTCTATCCGTGCTGCGCCCAGGG
>JALFBL010000060.1 GCA_022773395.1 Prevotella sp. | reverse complement strand
GCAGCCGACAAAGTCTGGATGAACCCGATTGGCATGGTCAACTGGATGGGACTTGGCACTGAACCTTATTATATAAAGGATTTGATGGCAAAGTTCGGTGTGAAAATGCAACTGGCAAAGGTGGGTGCCTACAAGAGCGCGCCCGAAATGTTCACTGCCGACAAGATGAGCGACCCGAACCGCGAGCAGGTGACAGCCTATCTGGGTGGTGTCTGGAACACGATGCTTGAAGACATTTCTGCAAGCCGCAAAATCAGCAAAGACTCTCTCAATGCCTATGCCGACCGAATGGTGGCTTTTGAAGATCCTCAGAATCTTGTCAAGTATAAAATGGTGGACAAACTGATGTACAATGATGAGGTGAAAACCGAAATCAAAAAAATACTGAAACTGGAAGATGATGACGACCTCAACCAAATAAGCATCGCACAGATGCAGAACGTGAAGAAGGAAAGCGAGAAAGGAGAAGAGATTGCGGTTTACTATGCTTATGGCGATATCGTTGACGAGATTGCCTCCGGGCTTGCCGGATCGAACCGACATTCCATTGTGGGAACTGAGATGGGCAAGGATTTGGAAAGACTGATGGACGATGATGGCGTGAAGGCCGTAGTGCTTCGCGTGAACAGTCCGGGAGGTTCTGCCTATGCATCGGAACAGATTTGGCGCGCCGTGAAGCGTCTCAAGACAAAGAAGCCCGTCGTTGTTTCAATGGGCGGTTATGCCGCCTCCGGAGGCTATTACATCAGCTGCGGGGCCAACTGGATTGTGGCTGAGCCGACAACACTCACCGGAAGTATTGGCATTTTTGGAATGTTTCCCGATTTCAGCGGATTGCTCACCCAAAAACTCGGTGTGAAATTTGACGAAGTGAAAACGAACAGGCATGCTACTTTCGGCACCATGTCGCGTCCTTTCAATGAAGAGGAAATGAGTTATCTGAATATGTATATCGACCGTGGTTACAAGTTGTTCAGAAAACGTGTGGCCGATGGCAGAAGGCAAACGCCTGATGCCATAGAAAAAGTGGCACAGGGCCACGTGTGGTTGGGAAAAGACGCTCTGAAGATAAAATTAGTGGATCAGTTGGGTGGTTTGGACGAAGCCGTGAAAAAGGCTGCCGAACTTGCCAAGATAGACGAATATTACACATCGTCATATCCGGGAAAAGTAAGTTGGAAAGACCAATTGTTCAACAACCTGTCTGATGCCAAGGGCAATTACCTCGATGCGGAATTGAGGGCAACGCTCGGCGATTACTATGAACCGTTCATGCTCATCAAGAACATCAACAAAGAGAATGCAATTCAGGCACGTCTGCCATTTTATATGAACATAAAATATTAATTGCGCACATCTGACACAAAAGGTCAGACTGCAATGGGCACAAATATAAAAAGGAAGAGTTACACAGAGATGGAAGGCGACTTCATTAAAATAAAGGAATGGATGCTCCCCTTGAGTTGGCTTTACGGCCTGGGAGTAAGGCTTAGAAACCAACTTTTCGAGATGGGCATTCTGAAGAGCCGTGCCTTCGATGTGCCTGTTATCTCTGTGGGCAATATCACGGTGGGAGGATCGGGGAAAACCCCTCATGTGGAACATCTCATCAAATTGTTGGACGGGATGATGCAAGTGGCGGTTCTGAGCCGGGGCTACAAGCGCAAGAGCAAGGGCTATGTACTTGCCGACAAGAACACAGAAATGCGTGAAATAGGAGACGAACCTTTTCAGATACTCAAGAAATTTCCCGACATTCATATTGCTGTTGACAAGAACAGATGTCGCGGCATTGAAAATCTCATAACGGGCGATAAAACAAAGAATACGGATGTGGTGCTGCTGGACGATGCTTATCAGCACCGGTATGTAAAGCCAGGCATCAACATCCTTCTCATCGACTATCACAGATTGATTATCTACGACAAGTTGTTGCCGGCCGGAAGGCTGAGGGAACCCCGACAAGGAAAGAACAGGGCGGACATCGTGATTATCACAAAATGCCCGCAAGACCTGAAGCCCATGGAATTTCGCGTGCTCACCAAGGCGATGGCTCTCTTTCCCTACCAGCAGCTTTTCTTCACCACGTTGAAATACGAGAAACTCAAACCGCTATATTCTGGTGAAGGCAGGGCACTGGAAAGCATCAAGGCAAATGAAAACATCCTTTTGCTTACTGGTATCGCCTCTCCTTGGCAAATGATGATCGACCTCCAGCCGTTCACAAAGCACATTACTCCGCTCACCTATCCTGACCACCATCAATTCTGCAAGAAAGACATCAGGAAAATCAACGACACCTTTGCTGCCATGCCTTCGCCCAAGATGATTGTCACAACTGAAAAAGACAATGCACGGCTGTTCGGTCTGGATGGTTTGTCCGATGAGGTGAGGAGGAATATTTACATGCTACCGGTCAGCATCGAGTTCATGTTGGGCCAACAAGAAGAGTTTAACGAAAAAATCATTGGATATGTACGAAAAAATTCAAGAAACAGCATTCTGGCTAAAAGAAAGGATGACAACAAGCCCGGCAACAGCAATCATTCTGGGAACAGGTCTGGGACAATTAGCTTCAGAAATAACTGACAGTTACGAAATTCCTTATACCGACATTCCCAACTTTCCCGTCTCCACGGTAGAGGGGCACAGCGGAAAACTTATCTTCGGCAAACTCGGAGGCGTTGACATCATGGCGATGCAAGGACGCTTCCACTTCTACGAAGGCTATTCGATGAAGGAAGTTACATTCCCCATTCGCGTCATGTACGAACTGGGCATCAAGACACTTTTCGTGTCCAATGCTTCGGGCGGAATGAATCCCGAATTCAAGATAGGAGACTTGATGATCATTACTGACCACATCAATTTCTTCCCAGAACACCCGTTGCACGGAAAGAACTTTCCTACAGGGCCTCGTTTCCCCGATATGCATGAAACGTACGACAACCGACTCATTGCAGAGGCGGATGCCATTGCTGCCGAAAAAGGCATACGCGTGGTTCACGGTGTCTATATGGGTGTTCAGGGACCTACGTTTGAAACACCGGCCGAATATAAGATGTACCACCGTTTGGGAGCCGATGCGGTAGGCATGAGCACCGTTCCAGAAGTAATCGTAGCCCATCATTGCGGCATCAAGACGTTTGGCATCAGCATTATCACCGACCTTGGGCTTGAAGACCAGCCTGTTGAAGTAAGCCATGAAGAAGTGCAGGTGGCTGCCAACAAAGCACAGCCGCTCATGACGGAAATCATGCGCGAGATGATAAGAAGGGCGTAAGTCTCACCGGCATATCATTTGCTGTAATGGGAATATTCAAATTGCTTACAAAATAAAAACATCTATGGATATAGCAAAACTCGGAGAGTTTGGACTTATCAGGCATCTTACTAAAGACATTCAAATTGCCAATGCCTCTACCCTAAAAGGCATTGGCGATGATTGTGCCGTTTTGTCCTATCCCAACAGTCAGGTACTCGTTTCTACCGACATGCTGATGGAGGGCGTGCACTTCGACCTTACTTATATAGGTCTCCAGCATTTGGGCTACAAATCAGCAATGGTAAATATCTCTGACATTTTTGCCATGAACGGCATCCCTCGCCAAATTGTTGTGAGCATGGCACTGAGCAAGCGCTTCACGGTGGAAGACATGGAGCAGTTCTACGATGGCCTAAAGCTTGCTTGCGACAAGTGGGCTGTCGATATTGTGGGCGGAGACACTACATCGTCCTATACGGGACTTGCCGTCAGCATCACCTGCATAGGCGAAGCGTTGAAGGAAGACATCGTTTACCGCAACGGGGCCAAAGACACCGATTTGATTTGCGTGTCGGGCGACCTTGGAGCAGCCTATATGGGACTCCGGCTTTTGGAAAGGGAAAGGGCGGTTTATTATCAGCAGGTGGACGAAGCCCGCCAAAAAGGAAATGCCAAGGCTTTGGAGGGAATGAAAGATTTCCAGCCCGACTTTGCCGGCAAGGAATATCTTCTGCAAAGACAACTCAAACCCGAAGCCAGAGGTGACATCATACAGCGGCTGCGCGAGGCAAACATCCACCCTACGGCAATGATGGATATCTCGGATGGATTGAGCAGCGAACTGCTCCACATCTGCAGCCAGTCCGGGACAGGGTGCAGGGTATATGAAAAGAATATCCCCATCGACTACCAAACGGCTGTAATGGCCGAAGAAATGAACATGAACGTCACCACCTGTGCCATGAATGGGGGAGAGGATTACGAGTTGCTGTTCACCGTACCCATTGGAGACCACGAAAAAATTAGAAATCTGGATGACGTGAAAATCATTGGCCACATCACTCGGAAAGAACTTGGCAATATGCTCATTACAAGAGATGAGCAGGAGTTCGAAATCAAGGCACAAGGGTGGAATCCTTTGGAAAAATAAAAAATATAGGGAAAAAGTTTTGCGGGTTCAATTATTATCACTATCTTTGCACTCGCAAAACAAAACCATGAGGTACCATAGCTCAGTTGGTAGAGCAACGGACTGAAAATCCGTGTGTCCCCGGTTCGATTCCTGGTGGTACCACTCCTCCTTTCATTAGCCCAGTTCTCGCAAGAGGCTGGGTTTCCTTTTTGTGGTGTGTGCCAGACAATTTGTCAGGTCGGCCGAAATGTCTCTTCCTTACGTCACTGCCATTTTCCTCCCTTGCTTGATGATGCGTATAAAAAAAGATGCCCCAATATTTGAGGCATCCTTCTGTTCTTATTTTCGCGCAATCAGTCGCGCATGCTTATTCGCCTTGTTCCAGTTTGGCTTTCAGTTCAGCAAGAGCGTCGATGTCGCCAAGAGTCGTGCTTGCTGCAACATTGTTGATTGCAGCTGTCTCTTCTTTCTTGGCAGGACGCTTTGCACGCTGTGCCTTCTTTACATCCTCTTTCGTGTCTTCAAAGGTGCGGCTGTGGCTGAGAATGATTCTCTTGGTTTCCTTGACAAACTCGATAACCTTGAACGACAGTTCCTCGCCAAGCTGTGCCTGGGAGCCATCTTCTTTGACAAGGTGCTTGGGTGTTGCAAAGCCTTCACCCCCTTCGTTCAGCGTGATGACTGCACCCTTGTCCATGATTTCAGAAATCTTTCCATCATGTACCGATCCCGGTGTGTAGAGTGTCTCGTAAGTGTCCCAAGGATTGTCTTCGAGCTGTTTGTGACCGAGAGACAAACGGCGGTTCTCTTTGTCAATTTCCAAAACCAAAACATCGATGGCAGCTCCAACCTGTGTAAACTCTGACGGATGCTTCACCTTCTTTGTCCATGACAGGTCGCTGATGTGAATCAAGCCATCTACGCCCTCTTCCAGTTCAACGAAAATGCCGAAGTTGGTAAAGTTGCGAACTTTGGCAGTGTGCTTGCTGCCAACGGGATATTTTGTTTCGATGGTCTCCCATGGATCTTCTTTCAACTGTTTGATGCCCAAAGACATCTTGCGCTCATCGCGGTCGAGTGTAAGAATAACTGCTTCCACTTCTTCGCCTACGTGCATGAAATCCTGGGCTGAGCGCAAGTGCTGGCTCCAGGACATTTCAGAAACGTGGATAAGTCCTTCAACACCGGGAGCAATCTCAACGAAGGCACCGTAGTCTGCGATAACAACCACCTTGCCCTTGACATGGTCGCCCACTTTAAGTTCTGCATCAAGTGCATCCCATGGGTGAGGGGTAAGCTGCTTCAAGCCGAGAGCAATGCGTTTCTTGTCGTCGTCGAAGTCGAGAATAACCACGTTGATCTTCTGGTCGAGGGCAACCACTTCGTGTGGATCGCTGATGCGTCCCCAGGAAAGATCTGTGATGTGGATGAGTCCGTCAACACCGCCAAGGTCAACGAATACACCGTAAGAAGTGATGTTCTTGACGGTACCTTCGAGAATCTGACCTTTTTCGAGCTTGCTGATAATTTCTTTTTTCTGTGCTTCCAGTTCTGCTTCAATAAGAGCCTTGTGGGAAACAACAACATTGCGGAACTCCTGATTGATTTTCACAACCTTGAATTCCATGGTTTTTCCTACGAATACGTCGTAGTCGCGTATAGGATGAACGTCAATCTGGCTGCCGGGCAAGAATGCCTCGATGCCGAACACATCTACAATCATACCTCCCTTGGTACGGCACTTGATGTAGCCCTGGATAACTTCTTCGTTGTCGAGAGCGGCATTGACACGCTCCCAGCTCTTGCTCAGACGAGCCTTTTTGTGTGAAAGCAACAACTGTCCTTTCTTGTCTTCTTGGTTCTCAACGTAAACCTCAACGATGTCGCCGGCCTTCAAATCAGGATTGTAGCGAAATTCGCTTGCGGGGATGATACCGTCGCTCTTGTAACCGATGTTTACGATAACCTCTTTCTTGTCTACAGAGATAACCTTACCGTCAACCACCTGATGTTCGGATACCTTGTTGAGTGTTTCGTTGTAAGCCTTGGCAAGTTCTTCTTTGCTGGTGCTTACATTTGCGCCATTTTCAAACTCTTCCCAATCGAAGTTGTCCAACGGCTGCACGTTCTTTAAATTTGACATAATAATTAATTAAAGTTTAAATTAATAAAGTTAGACTTTATATGATTTAATAAAAATGAATCGACAGAAGCCGAAATCGAATGCAAAGTTACTCATATTTAATGGGATAGACATGATGAGGATGAAGAACATTTCTGGTGTTATGTTTTTTTAACAGGTAATGGCTGCCGGCGGATTCCATAAGCAAGTGCAAAGTTAAGCAATTCTTTTTTTATCATGTCTTGGGGCCTGACAAGTCCGTTTTTCTTTCCTATGGCGCTGTGGACGGAACAGAATTTGATGCCCAAAATGTGAAAGTTTACGCTCTAAACGATCCGGAACTCAACGAACAGGACTTCATGAATGAAACGGGAGACTATAAACTTGTTGGAACTGTGATGAATGTGTACAACGCAGAAGCCACAAACAACAAGGTGCTCTACACTCTGAATGGTCAGACAAAGACTTGGCATCGTGTAAATGCAGGCGATGGAAAGGTTTTCTTCCCCTCATTGCGTGCGGCAGTGCAAAGCGTAACTCCTAATCCAGCCAAACCATTCGTGGCATTTATTATGGATGGCGCCGCGACACCGACAGACATCAAGAAGTGGGAAGACAGTGTAAGAACCGGTGCCGAAAGCATCTACAGCATCGACGGCCGTTATGCAGGTAGAAATCTTGAGGCTCTGCCCACAGGCATCTATATGGTGAGTGGCAAGGAGTTTTATAAGAATTGAAAAATAGAACAGTCCGTGCAGAAGGGAAAGCTGATGTACCGTTTCCCTTCTGCACGGACTGTTTTTTGCTGAATGAGAGGGCTATTTTTCGCGCTCTCTGTACCAGTCGCTGTACATCACATAGTGTTGGGCAAAACTTTCCGCCTGGTTGGGTGCCGCTTTTTTCACAAACTTGGCAGGAACGCCTGCCCAGATTTCATGAGGCCCTACTTTTGTGCCGGCCAGAACCAATGCGTTGGCAGCGACAATGGCTCCTTCGCCAATGTCGCATTTGTCCAGAAGTGTAGCGCCCATGCCCACCAATGCGCCATCGCGTATGGTGCAGGCGTGGACGGTGGCGTTATGGCCAATCGACACGTCGTTGCCAATTTCCAAAGGACCGGTCTTGTAGGTGGTGTGCAGGCATGCACCGTCTTGCACGTTGGTGCGGTCGCCAATTTTTATCCAGTTCACATCGCCGCGGATCACTGCGTTAAACCAAACTGAACATTCGTCACCCATTGTCACTTCGCCCACAATCGTGGCGTTTTCGCTGAAATAACAGTTCTTGCCCCATTTTGGTGACAAGCCGTTCACTTCCTTAATCAATGCCATATTTCTATTTCGTTTTTTTATTGCTTTCATCCTTTGTCGGTAGGATGCTGTGCTCTTTGCATGTTGCGTTTGGACGGGTTTCGAACCCTCCGAAAACGACGGCAAACTTACACATTTTTTTTCAAATAATGCTTGTCGGACAAATAAAAAAGACCGTTTCCCGGGAATATCCCGAGGGAAACGGCCGATGAAAGCGGGCTCGCACTTTGGCTGGCACTCAATAATCCGTGTGTTGTGGATCGAAGTTGGTCCAGCCATTCATCCAATTGTCGTTGGCATTGAACGCACCGATGAAAGAAACCTTGCTGAACCAGTTGCCGAGGCCGTTGAACGAAGCGGCATTGAGCAGTGGGCTGCCCGTGGCGGGCAAGTATCCGTTGGTAAGCAGCAGCAAGGACCAGTCGGTCAATGCCTTGTTGCCGGTCTGTGCCAAGAAGAATGTGCTTGAGAAAGATTGCTTTGTTTCATCCTTGATGGGCTTGGAGTTTTCGTCGTAGCCAGTGACCAGCACATCGCCGTACAGTTTGTTGGCATCGGTTCCTGTCGCATCCATTCCTGCAAACCACACGTTTCTGATGTTGAGCAACCCTTTGGATGCGGCGTCTTGCGTATCGCCTTTCTGATTGTCAAGAATCAAACCGATAGGGAAACCTATGGCCAGAGAATTGTAGCAATTCAAACGTGAGTTGCGGCGAATATGCATGGCGGCCTGGAACTTGCCAAGGGCTGAGCCATTGTTGGGATTCATTTCACCGCCATTGATGAAAGAAGTGGAATTTTGGAAAGCAGGGTCAAGTTTGGGGCCTATGAAGGTGATGTTGGAGAATGTGGCAGTGGTCAATGGATTCACGGCCGAACCGTCTGCATTGTTATCGCTCTCAAAACCATTGCTCTGTGACGTGTCGGCAATTTTGGAGTCGCGGAGGGCAAGGCCGAACTGTACGTTGCCTCTGTAGCCGTTGTCTGTGTCAAAATCGTCATCCCAGCCTTTGTATGCCACCAGATATTTGCAGTTGACGGTGCCACCGAACCACTCGTAAGAATCATCGTTTGAATATGACACCTGAACGTGGTCAATCTGTGTGCCACTGCCCACCGAACCGAATGTCAGACCGTTGATTTCCTTATCCTTTTGGAAAGGATAGCCTGCAAATTCGATGCGTACAAAACTTAAAACACCGGAGTTGTCGGCATCGTTGGTGCCTCCATGTTTTGTGCGCGGCCCGCCTTCGATTTGCATTTCTTTCTGGTTGTTCACTGCATTTCCGCAGAGAATGAGTCCCCCCCAGTCGCCAGGCCGGCGGTTTCCTTTGGTTTGGGCAGAAGTGAATACGATGGGCTGCTGCTGCGTGCCCTGTGCGATGAGTTTTCCGCCACGCTCCACGATAAGAGCCGCTTTTGTGTTCTTGTCGCCTTTGATGATGGTACCTGGCTCGATGGTCAGTTCGGCTCCCTCGCCGACATACACCCAACCTTTGAGCAAATAAGTGCCTTTGGGCAGCGTTTGTTTGCCTTTGAAAACAAATTCCTGGTCGCCGTTGCCGATTTCCGTACCTTTTGCATTCTCCTTCCCCGCAGTGAACAGAATGTGGTCGCAGGCTTTCAAGCCCCCGTCCATTGTCCATTGGTAGGTCACTGCTTCGGGATTGTTTTTACCACCATTGTTGTCGTCGTCGCTACAGGCTGTCATTGTTGCTGCAAGCGCAAGAATACCTAAGTATCCCCCAAAAACTTTTTTTCTCATTTTTACGTTCGTGTTAAACATCTTGATATTTATTGTTAGATTGATTTATCTTGAATGGATTCTCGTTAGAATTTGTATGATACAGACAGTCCTATATTTCGTCCCGGCTGGTAGCAACGGGTGATTTGTTCTACTTCTTTTTTGCTGCCATTGGCATATCTCACATCGGCAAACTGCTTGAAATACACTTTCTGTGCCAGCAAATCGCGGATGTTGAAGCGTAGTTCCCAATGGGTGCCGAATTTTTTCGATGCTGTAATGTCGATGGTGTTGCGGGGCATTTCATAACTGTCTGGAATGCGGGTGTTTTCTTCACCGGTTGTGCTTCCCTCGCTGCGGCCCACGCCGATGATGCGTTTTCCTATTCGGTTGTAGAGCACAGCAACGTTGAGTTTGGTTGGTTCGTTTCTGTAGAAGATGCCCGTGTTGATGAGATAGGGAGATTGTCCCTGCATCGGACGATCCTCTTCCTTGCTGCCTTTTTCAAATTCCACTTTGCTTTTGATGAGAGCGCCGTTGAACGACCAGCTGAATCCGGACAGCCCCAAGAAGGCAAGGTCTTTTCGGATGTCAAGTTCCAGACCAAAATTGTTGGCACTCTTCGCGTTCATGTAGGAATAAATAAGGTCGGTGCCGCCAGCCACAGTGTAAGTCCATTCTATCGGTCTGTCGAAGTGTTTGTAGAAAGCTGCCAATGAAATCTGCTCCCCTCGCGAAGGATAAAACTCGTAGCGCAAGTCGGCATTGTGAATGTAGCAGCTTTTCAATTCGGTGTTGCCCTGTACGCTGGATGCCAAGTCGAAGTCGTAATAGACCGAAGAGGATACTTCCCGGAACTCTGCCCTGTTGACACTTTTCCCGTAAGAGAGGCGCAGCTGGTGCTTCTCGTTGAATTTATAGGTGCTGTTGAGAGATGGAAACAAATCGTTGTTGCGGTAAAAACGGCTCATTGGACTGGGCTCGTAGTCGCGCGTGTTTGATATGAGTTCCATGCTGTTGTATTCGTAGCGGACACCGGCATAGATGCTCAGCTTTCCTAAGGGGAGGGAGGCAGCCAAGTACCCTGCGCCCAAAAGATTGTGTCCGCTATAGTTGTTGCGCATATTCACCTGTTCGAGCAGATAGAGCCGGTCTGCGCCCATGTTGTTTTCGTCGCTCAGCAAGGTGGGTATGTCCATGTACCGGAAATTGTCCGGCATATTGTTGTTGGGTATGTTCCAGTTGTATATGAACTCGCGTGTTTGGTAGTTGCGTGTCCGGTATTCGCCATAGGCACCCATCCTCATGGTGGGTTCAAAAGAGCCGAATTTGAATTGATGTGCGTCATTGATGTTGGCAGAAACAATGTGCTCGTCCAGTTGTGTCCATTCGCGTGAAATGTCGTTGCCTGTGCTCAGTGCCATTCGGCCGCTTTCCAATGCGTCATCTACAAGATAGCGGCGGCGGTCAGGCAGATGACGGTTGGCATACGCATAGCCGACGCTCCAGTCAAGTGCATCGCCGCTCAAGGTATGCCTCCCCGTAATCTGACCGTTGTAGGTGGTGCGGCTGCGATAGAAATATTCAGCCGAGTTTTCCCAATTGGCCTGTGCGCTCACGCCTTCACGCCAAGTGTAACGAGAGTTGCCGAGCTGGTTGAAAATGTTCTTCAGCTGATACTTGTTGTTGCCTGTTTTTGAAAGGTAGGTGAAGTTCAGCATCGCGCCCACTCTCACATTGTTATTGTATTGGTCGTCTGTTGAGTGGCGCAAATAGTTGGAACGGTCGTTGGCAACATCGTACAAGCCGAAAAGGTTGTTTTCCATATTCCTGTAAGTGCGAAATTCGTCCGAATAGTTGAGGGCGGCAATCATTCCGGCCTGTGCTTCGCCTATGCGCCAATGGCGGTTGAGGTTTGCCGACAGTTTCAGGTCGCTGAACGGTTTGCTGCTTTTCAGCATCCAGTTGTTGTTGAAGTGGTTTCTCTGCAAGTCGGTGCCCGTTCCGGCAATGCCGTTCAACGGTGCGTTGATGCCTCCTTTCATTGAGCGGAGTCCTCCGTCAAAACCCAGAAAATCGGTAGCTGACCCTTTGGCCGACAGGAATGGTTGGAGCGAAGTTACATCATTCCAGTTTCCGCCCAATGACGCTTCAAAGGAATTTTCTCCAGGAATCTCTTTCGTTTGAATCATGATGAATCCACCGCTGTAATCGGCTGGATATTCGGGCGACGGCGTTTTGACGATGGTAAGATTGTCCAGCTGCGAACTGGGTATGATGTCGAACGAGAATGCGCGTGAGTCGGCTTCACTGCTGGGCACAGCTCCTCCGTTCAGCCACACGTTATTGTAGCGTTGGGAGAGTCCGCGAACCATCACGAACTTGTCTTCGATAAGGCTTACGCCTGGCACGCGGCGAATCACCTCTCCTGCGTTGTTGTCTTGGGTTTTCTTGATTTCTTGCGCCGATACGTTGCTCACGATGACAGGACTGTTCTTGCTTTCTTGAATCATGGCAGCTTCTGTATTCTTCTTGGCGACGGCCACTACAGAAACCTCTTTCAACTGTTGTTCGTCCTGATGCATTTCTATGGCAATTATGTTTCCCGAACCGGCATCAGTGGCCCGAATCCCTACCATCCTTTGGGGCTTGTACCCAAGATACTGCACCAGCAGATTGTACTTCCTCGACTCCAATCCCTTGATGGTGAAGAAGCCGTCCGTGTCGGTAATGACCTTAATGTCGGTGTCTTCTACCGTCACAACCGCCCCTATCAGCGTTTCGCGTGTTTGAGCGTCCAAGACGCTTCCAACAATGTTTTGAGCCTTTGCGCTCACTTGCAGAATCATCGTCAGTACGATGAAAAATAATCCCCTTTTAATCATTGACATTGTGTTTTCTTTTATTTGCTGCAAAGGTACGGCCGCCATGTTACATTCCCTTTTCTCGTATATGAGAAACCTGCTACAACAGAGTTAAGATGATGTTTCAGAGAAGGAGAGGTTAAAAAACGCCCGCCGCCAAGCATATTTTACACTTGGCGGCGGGCGCGATTGTTCAAAAAAAGTTTTTGTTGCTATTTCTTTGTCAGTTCTGTCTTGATGCTTTCAATGTTTCCTGTCACAGGATTATAGATGAGGTTGGTCATGAGTTTTTTCCCAAACAGTTCCGGATCGAGCGGCTCCGTTTTCCCGAATTGTGCCGCATTGAAGTCCTTGCTTGCAAGCAAGGCGGCTCCCTGGTAGAGAGAAACCTTCATTTTGCCCGGCAAATTGGCATAGATGCCTACATCGTCCTTTCTTTTCTTCATGTCGGAAAGGGTCGCTTCGTTGGTGGCTGTGTGGTGCAGGTCTTCCACACTAATATAATAAGGTGTGCCTCCAAGGTCATCGCGGTCGAGCATTCCCAGTTGTTTTGAGAATCGGAACAGCACCTGTTTGTTCACTTCCTGGTTGGGTATGAACGTTACGGTGATTTCGGATGTGTCTTTTACGGTAGTGCCTTCAAACATTTGCAACAAGGCTTCTTCCTGCTTGTCGAGGTTTTTTAGCATGATTCTTAATTGTTCGCCGTCTTTAGGCATGAAATCGGCCTGTCCCTTGTTCAGCTGACCTTTGCTTTCTCGTATGTCGTAAATCTCCTGCGCTGTGAGTTCGGCCATCTTGGCAATGCTTCCTGCTGATAGAATGTCTTGGCTCATATAGTCGCGCGGGTTGAGCGGAGTGGGTTTCTGGGCAGGAACGAACGGTGCGGGCAATGTTTGCGGTGCGGCCTCTTCGTTCACGGCAAGGATTACCCCCTCGGGCGACAGTTTCACCTTGTAGATGGTGTGTTTGCCGTCTATGAGCGGTGTGAACATCTTTGACGTGTCGGGTATGCCTATCGTGTACATTTTAGTGTCGATGATGCGCCATGCCGTTTGCGGTGTTGAGCAAACGTCGTTTTTTTTCAGAAATCGTTCCGAGTACATGTAGTATTCGCCCGGTGTCTTGGTTGTCTTTTCCAGCAAGAGCGTGATGTTGACGGCAGTGCAGGGCAGATAATAGGTTGTGCCCTCGTTGTATGGTTGTGCTTGTGCAAATTTCCCGATGAGCAGCAGAAGAGCTGCCAGGAGCGAAAATGTCTTTCTCATATAGTCTTTCTCACTTTTTCATTTGGGCGGCATTGTCGTTGATGACGTCTGCCTACCGGTTGTTGTATTAATCGTTGATTCGCTGGAATGCTTTGGGCAAGTATTTTACGAGGTCGCTTGCCACAAGGCATTCCATGCCGATGTCTTTTACGGCAAGGTCGCCTGCCAGTCCATGTAAGTACATGCCCACCATGCAGGCATCTGCGTGTTTGTAGCCCCTTGCCAGCAGCCCTGTGATGATGCCCGACAGCACATCGCCGCTTCCTGCCGTTGCCATACCGGCATTGCCCGTACTGTTGAATGTCACGTGCCCGTTGGGCAGACACAAGGCCGAATAATGCCCTTTTAAAATAATGTATGCCTGTAATTGCTCGGCAAGGTTGCGTGCTTTCGACAACCGTTCGTAACTGTCAGAGCAGGGCGAGCCGTTCAATCTGTCAAATTCTTTGGGATGCGGCGTCATGATGACATTCTTGGGCAGTTGCTGGATCCAGGCTCTATGGCTGGCAAGGATGTTGATGGCATCTGCGTCAAGGACAATGGGGCATTGGGCGCGCCTCACCTGCGAAATTAGGGCGATGGCACTGCTTTCCTGTTGGCGGATGCCTGGGCCTATGCATACGGCATCGATATCTTCTGTATCTACCGTCTCCGTGAAATGATGCTCGTCGTGGTCGAGTTGGAGCACCGCTTCCGGCACGCTGATCTGCAGAATGTCGTTGTTGAGTTTTGGGGTGTGCACGATGGCCATTCCCACCCCGGAGCGAAGGCACGCTTTCGTGGCAAGTACAGCAGCCCCTGCCATGCCGTAGCTGCCGGCAATGATGAGTGCTTTCCCCATGTTCCCCTTGTGGGCGAACTCGTTGCGGGACAGCATTCGGCGGCGGATGTCCGTTTCTTCCAAAAGCGTGTAGTTGGCCTCGATTTTCTTGATGCCTTCCTCGCTGAGACGAATGTCGAGAATTTTCAGTTTCCCGATGAAGGGCTGGTTCTCCGGAAACAGGAAAGAAAGCTTCTTTTGCTGAAGGGTCAACGTGACGTCAGCCTTGATGATATTGGCACGTACATTATAGGTGTTGTCTTCCGACATCAGTCCCGACGGCATGTCGATGCTGACGATTTCGGCAGGACTCTGATTGATGTATTTCACCAGCGAGGCGAATCCTCCTGCCAGCGGCTTGTTGAGCCCCGACCCAAAGAGACCGTCAACGACGAGCATTCCGGCAGTGAGTTGGGGTGGGTCAAATTCGTCGGTCACTTCCTGAAATTCCTTGATTTTCCTGCAATCCATGGCACGTTGGCGATTCACGGCACAGTCTTCAGAGAGTTTTCCGCTGATGTTGAACAGGTATACGCTCGTAGGGTAGCCTTGGTCTGCAAGCATCCTGGCCACGGCCAATGCGTCTCCGCCATTGTTGCCGGGTCCGGCAAATACGATGACGGGCGTAGATTTTGTCCACAGGTCAACAATGGAGCGTGTAAGGGCTTTTGCCGCACGCTCCATCAGGTCTATCGATCGGATAGGCTCGTGTTCTATCGTGTAATGGTCCAGCTCATGTATTTGAGCACTTGTGAATATTTTCATCCTTCCAAAATCATGCACGTCTGATGGTGTTCAGTGGGTTCTTAACCGCTGAAAGGCAGTTCGTTTTCTGCAAAATTACAAAATTAATGCCAACCTTTGTCCATCCTTTGCCATATTTTTAGTTAAATGTCCCAAAATGCAGGTTGGCGGCGTTGGTTTCCGTTGTTTTGGGGCATCGGTTTTGTACGGCAAATAGATTAAATAGTTATAATTCTGTGCTAATAAAAAATAATAAATTTGTGTGTTTGCGGGGATTGTTCTTATATTTGCCGCATGATAACCCCAAAAGGATAAAGAAATGAAGAAACTCATGTTGGTGGCAGGGCTTTTCATGATGGCTCTCGTTACATTTGCTCAGCAGCGGAATAAAGATGTTGACAAGTTCCTGATGAAATACAAGGTGTTCGTGGACAGCGTGCAGGCGCGAGACACGATTACGGCGAAGGACGCAGAGGTTTTCGGAACCCGATTCAGGCATTTTACCAAAGCATATCACGAAACCTACAAGTCCAAAATGAACAACGGCCAATCGTCGGAGTACATTGAATTGCGCACCCGTTATCAGAAAAAGATGTTGGGGCGGACTGCCGCGAAAGTAGGAAACAAGATTGACAGCGTGAGCAACGACATGGCTCGCGAAATGGAAAAAGTGGGTTCCCACATATCCGGCTTCTTCAAAGGTGTGTTCAAAAAGAAGAAATAAGCGGGCGTGAGAAAGTTTTCCGTCTTTCTCCTGCTGTTTGCAGGAATGGCGGCGGCCGTGGCTCAACAGCCGGTTGCCCAACGTTCAGGGGTCGTTTCTGCGAAATCCTCCCAGCCTGTGGTTCGGCCTTCAAAAGCCATCTCGCTCCCCGACAGGCAGCAGCAGGGTGGAAAGCGTCCGAAAGTCGGTCTCGTGTTGGGCGGCGGAGGAGCAAAAGGAGCTGCCGAAGTGGGGGCCTTGAAGGTGATTGAACGGGCAGGCATTCCCATTGATTATATTGCGGGGACAAGCATTGGAGCCATTGTGGGCGGACTGTACGCCGTTGGCTACCGTGCCGAAGCATTGGATTCCATGTTTCGCTCGCAGGAGTGGCTTGCGCTGTTGGCGGATTGGGACGAGGAAACCGGCTCAAAAATATATTCGGAAAGGAACGGAGTGAAATATGTCTTCGGCTTTCCCGTTTCACGCAAAGGCTCCAAGCAGAACGATGGGCTGTTCGGGGCGGTGAAGGGCGACAAAATCATTGAATTTCTTTACGATGCCACCCGATTGCGCGATTCGGTCAATTTCAACGAACTGCCCATTCCGTTTCGTTGCGTGGCAACTGATGTCAAAAACATGTCGGAAGTGGTTCTCGACCGTGGCAGTCTGCCATTGTCCATGCGTGCCAGCATGGCCGTTCCGGGCGTGTTCAAGCCTGTAAGGATTGGGCGGAAAACGTTGGTTGACGGTGGGGTGATGAACAATCTTCCCGTAGATGTGGTGCGAGAAATGGGTGCTGACATTGTGATTGCCATAGACTTGACGCAAAACCAGCGTGAAACACGAGATTTCTCGCTGAAGGATCTTACTGGGATTGGAGGAGTTCTGGATTGGATGGTATCACGTCCTGATGTAAGGAAATACAACCGGAACAAGAAGGAAACCGACATATACATTCATCCGCTTCTACCCGACTACAATGCGGCGAGTTTCAAAAAACAGAGCATTTGCCAGATGATTTTCATTGGCGAAAAAACCGGCGAGCGCAGCTGGAAACAACTGGAAGAGTTGAAGCAGAGCCTTGAGGCCTATTCCTTCGGAACTGACTTTCGCAAAGTGAAAAACGGAAAATAATACCCAAAACAGCATAAAATGAGGCGAAATCTGCATATTGATACTTAAAGGCATGTGGATTTATGCTGATTGCGAGTCACGTTTGCCATTATTTTTGTAACTTTGTCGCGATTATAACAAAACCATATACTATGGGTGTAATAAAAATTAAAGACAAAACTTTCAGGACTTCCATTCCGGAAGATGAAATCCTGGAAAGGGTTAAGGCAGTTGCCGACCGTCTTAACAAAGACATGGAGGGAAAGAACCCCCTGTTCATTGCCGTGCTCAACGGCTCGTTTATGTTTGCGGCAGACCTGATGCGCATGGTTACCGTTCCTTGCGAAATCTCTTTTGTCAAGTTGGCTTCCTATCAAGGCACCACCTCTACGGGAAGAATCACCGAGGTCATCGGCATGAACGAAGACATCAGTGGCCGCACGGTGGTGATTGTCGAAGACATCGTTGACACGGGTCTCACCATGAAACGAATGCTTGAAACATTGGGAACGCGAAATCCCGAATCTATTCATATATGCACATTGCTCGTCAAACCCGAGAAATTGTCCGTAGATCTCAAAATCGAATATGCCGCCATGGAAATTCCCAACGACTTCATCGTAGGCTACGGACTTGATTACGATCAGCAAGGAAGAAATCTCAGAGACATCTACACCGTGATGGATTAAGGTGCTCTTGTCCCCGAATGAAATAATGTCAGATTTAAAAAGAATAAGCGATGAAGAATATTGTAATATTCGGTGCGCCCGGCTCTGGAAAGGGCACACAGAGTGATTTGATGAAAAAGAAATATGGGTTGGGACACATCTCTACAGGTGACGTGCTTCGTGGTGAAATCAAAAAAGACACGGAACTGGGAAAAACCGCAAAGACGTTCATCGACAAGGGGCAGCTGATTCCCGACCATTTGATGATTGACATGCTTGCAAGTGTCTATGACAGTT
The DNA here is from genome assembly GCA_022773395.1 of Prevotella sp. GTDB lineage: Bacteria > Bacteroidota > Bacteroidia > Bacteroidales > Bacteroidaceae > Prevotella. The sequence continues at coordinate 7,556 of JALFBL010000060.1, read as the reverse complement.
TCGGCAAAGACCATGCGGGCATCATCTTCGACGGTTTCCCCCGTACCATCCCGCAGGCCGAAGCACTGAAAGCCATGCTGGAAGAAAGGGGGCACAAGGTGGCTGCAATGATTGAGCTTGATGTTCCGGAGGACGAACTGATGGCGCGGTTAATCAGGCGCGGACAGGACAGCGGACGGTCGGACGACAACGCTGAAACCATCAGGAAACGCCTGGACGTATATTACCGGCAAACCCGGCCGCTCATTGCGTGGTACGAGAAAGAGGGGCTTCGCAACCATATTGATGGGTTGGGCGAACTCGACCGTATTTCCGCTGATATTTGTAAAGTGATCGACAGGTTGTGAACAACTGTCGTTTCCTGTTTCCACGACAATTCTGAATCATGGCGTGTGCCTCATGGGAATGCGCCTTAACCATAAACATTAAAGATTGAATGCCTGAATCGAATTTTGTAGATTACGTAAAGATATACTGCCGCTCGGGTAAGGGTGGAAGAGGATCCATGCACTTGCGCCACGTGAAGTACCAACCGAACGGAGGACCCGACGGCGGAGACGGCGGGAAAGGCGGTAGTGTTATCCTTCGGGGAAACCATAACTACTGGACGCTGCTGCACCTGAAATACCAACGTCACGTCTATGCCCAGCACGGAGGGAATGGCGCAAAGGCGAAATGCCACGGAACGAACGGAAAAGACGAGTATATCGATGTGCCGTGCGGTACGGTGGTCTATGATGCCGAAACCGGAAAATATGTCTGCGATGTGACTTACGATGGGCAGGAAGTGGTGCTGCTGAAAGGCGGCCGCGGGGGATTGGGCAATTTCCAGTTCCGCACCGCCACCAACCAGGCGCCGCGCTATGCGCAGCCCGGCGAGCCGATGCAGGAGATGACCGTGATTCTCGAATTGAAACTGTTGGCCGATGTGGGACTGGTGGGTTTCCCCAACGCCGGCAAGAGCACGCTGCTCTCCGCCCTGTCGTCGGCACGTCCCAAGATAGCCAACTATCCTTTCACCACCCTTGAACCTTCGCTTGGCATTGTGGGCTACCACGACCGTCAGTCGTTCGTGATGGCCGACATTCCCGGCATCATTGAGGGAGCAAGCGAAGGAAAGGGGCTTGGACTGCGTTTTCTCCGCCACATCGAGCGCAACTCGCTGCTGCTTTTCATGGTGCCGGGCGATACGGCCGACATCAAGAAAGAGTATGAGATTCTGTTGGGAGAGTTGCGCAATTTCAATCCCGAAATGCTCGACAAGCACCGTGTTCTGGCGGTTACGAAGTGCGATTTGCTTGATGACGAACTCATAGAAATGCTCAAAGCCACCATCCCCGATGATTTGCCCGTGGTGTTCATCTCGTCTGTGGCCAACCAAGGCCTGAACGAATTGAAGGACGTGCTTTGGCGCGAACTGAACAGCGAGAGCAACAAACTGCAGGAAATCACGGCCGAAGACACGCTGGTTCACCGCAACAAGGACATGAGTCGTTTTGCCGCTGAAATGAAAGAAGAAGGCGAATATGGGGACATCGAGTTTGTTGACGAGGAGGACATTGAGGATTTGGACGATTTCGAGTACGAGGAATGACAGCTCCGCAGCGGTTGACATATGCCATTGCGCCCCGTGTCGAGGCGTTCAGTACCCTGCGCCATGGTGGGTATAGCCAAGGGAACCATGGGGCGTTCAACGCCAATCTCTATTGCGGCGATGACGGGCGGGCCGTCTTGCAAAACCGCGCTTTGCTTTGCCAGGCGATGGGCATCGGGGGCGAGCGTCTTGTTATGCCCCACCAAACGCATGGTTGTGAGTGCCGGCACATCGACGAAAATTTTTTCAAGTTGTCACAGCCGCTGCGGCTTGCAACGCTCGAAGGTGTGGATGCCCTGCTCACCTCCATGAAAAACGTTTGCATTGGCGTTTCCACCGCCGACTGCATACCTATTATATTATACGACACTGTCCACCATTCGGCGGCCGTGGTTCATGCCGGTTGGCGTGGAACGGTGCAGCGGATTGTGCAAAATGCCGTTGGGCGGATGAACGAATGTTTCGGCACCGCTCCCCAACATCTGAAGGCCGTAATCGGCCCGGGCATTTCGCTGGACAGCTTCGAGGTGGGCGATGAGGTCTATGATGCGTTTGACCGCTGCGGTCTTGATATGCAGCGCATCGCCAGAAAATATCCGACAAACGACGGATTCTCCCAAAAGTGGCACATCGACCTGTGGGAATGTAACCGCCTGCAACTTGCAGAGAGCGGTGTTCCTTCCGCCCAGATCCACACCGCCGGCATCTGCACCATGCAGAACAGCACCGATTTCTTTTCCGCCCGCAAATTAGGCATAAGTTCCGGACGCATCCTTACAGGTGTGATTCTGCGCTGACTTTCCGAACTTTTATCTTTTTCCCTTGTTCCTGTTGGCACGCTGCGCGCGGTATTTTGCCTTTTGCATGGCCGATCCGCTGCCGTGTGCCCCCGTGATATACTTCTTTTTCTTGGCTTTGGTCTTCACCTTGCCATCGTCTGTCTTGGGGCGGATTCCTCCTCTTCCGAAAACCAGTCCGCCACCAGCAATGATTTCGTCGATATTGTCGCTCATATTGTTGCTTGTTGTTTTATGGGGCAGGTTCAGTGCCTTGCAAAAAATGACTGAACCTGCCAGGGAATGTTGGATGTCTGGTCAATGATGGAACAGGCGCACGCCCGTGAATGCCATGGCAATGCCGTACTTGTTGCAAGTTTCAATCACATGGTCGTCGCGCACCGAACCGCCTGCCTGAGCAATGTATTCCACACCGCTTTTGTGGGCACGCTCTATGTTGTCGCCGAAGGGGAAGAACGCGTCGCTGCCCAGTGCCACTTTCGTGTTCTGCGCAATCCATGCCTTTTTCTCTTCTGCGGTGAGCACTTCGGGACGAGTTTTGAAGAACTGCTGCCATGTGCCTTCTGCTAAAACGTCATCGTGGTCGTCGCTGATATACACATCGATGGTGTTGTCGCGGTCGGCACGGCGTATGCCGTCAACGAACGGAAGCCCCATCACCTTGGGATGCTGGCGAAGCCACCAGATGTCTGCTTTGTTGCCTGCCAGACGTGTGCAATGGATGCGGCTCTGCTGTCCGGCTCCTATACCGATGGCCTGTCCGTCCTTCACGTAGCACACAGAGTTGCTCTGTGTATATTTCAGGGTGATGAGCGCAATCATCAGGTCGCGTTTGGCATCGTCCGTAAGTTCTTTTTTGGCCGTGGGCATATTTTCGAACAGTGTGGGGTCGTCGAGTTTGATTTCATTGCGTCCCTGTTCGAAAGTGATGCCGAACACCTGCTTGCGCTCAATTGGCTCGGGTGTATAGTTCGGGTCTATCTTGATGACATTGTAGGTGCCTTTGCGCTTGTCGCGAAGAATCTGCAATGCCTCTTCCGTGAAGTCGGGCGCAATCACGCCGTCGCTCACCTCGCGTTTCAGCAGTGTTGCCGTGGCGGCATCGCAAGTGTCGCTCAGTGCCACGAAATCGCCATAGCTGCTCATGCGGTCGGCACCGCGGGCACGGGCATATGCGCAGGCGATGGGCGAGAGCGGCAATGTCAGGTCATCTACGAAATACACCTTTTTCAGCGTGTCGCTCAAAGGCAGGCCTACGGCAGATCCAGCCGGCGAAACGTGCTTGAAACTGGTGGCAGCGGGCAGGCCCGTAGCCGCTTTCAGTTCCTTTACCAACTGCCAGCCGTTCAGGGCATCCATAAAATTGATGTAGCCGGGACGGCCGTTCAGCACTTCGATGGGCAGTTCGCCCTCGTTCATGAAGATTCGTGACGGTTTCTGGTTGGGGTTGCAACCGTACTTCAATGCTAATTCTTTCATACGCAGTTCAAGATTGTTAATTGGGTGCAAAGTTACGATAAAATATGGTGATTAAGGAAAACCTATGCCTTTTTTGGAGATTTCTGCCTCTGATCTTCTTGATTTTTCGCAGAGTTTTCTGGCGAAATAGAGAAAAAACGATGCCTTTTGGGTGATTTTTCTGTATTCTGAGACGCATTTTCGGAATTGGCAGGAAAGAAAACGAGGGGAATTTTGGAAGGTGATGGGTGGCTTCCGATAAGAAATGCGGTGACAAGGGAAAGGGATGTCCCGTTTGGGGGCAAAGGATGTTGCTTTGCCATGAAAGGGATGATGTGTTGAAATCCGACGGATGATTCATAGGAAGACAACGGATGATGGATGGGAGGGCAGAGAATGTTCCGTTGGAAATGAGAAGGGAAAGAGGATTGTCGGGCAGGTGGGGAAAGGGCAGGTGGGAAAGAAGGGCAGATTGGGGAAAGAGAAAAAACGGTGGCAAAAACAGGGAAATACTGTGTCGTGAAAGAAAATGTTGACGTTTTTGTCTTGTACAAGTATTTGGATATGAATGGGTTGTAGAATAGGTGGCGCAGATTGTTCCCGTTCCTGATGAGGAAAGAAGAAAGTGGAGGTTGCTGTCGAAAGGGAAGGATGGCACCGATGGTGAACGAAGTGAAAAAAACGGGATGTTGGTTGTAAGGCGTTGATTAAATGGTGATTATGTGTACTTTTCTTCTAAAAGGGAAACTTGCTGAAAATGGAGAATAGATATCCTGTTGGTTGGTCGATGATTTTCGTGCGATTCTCGGTGCCTGTTTTTTGTGAAAGTTTTCTAAAACGGATGGGGCGGTTGGGCAAGGCCGAAATGTTAAAATGAAGCGGTGGTGTAACTTTCCCCCCTGTCCGTTTTTCTTAAAAAAACAAAAACGACACGCTTCGATCTTTTTTTCAGCGAGACGCTCTAAATGCTTGCTATGTTGCCAATAGAGGAAAAAACGACTATGAAAAACGCCTTTTTGAACATATCGAAAAAGATGTAAACCCATTTTCTAAACTGGTGTTTTTTTGCTATATTTGCAATTGAAATTTTAGAGAAAGTCTCTGAATTGCAATATTTTTGAATCCTAAACCTAATATTCTGTAATGAAGAAGATAATTGTCTGTACCATTCTTATATTTGTAAGTTCGATGACTCCTTCGATTGCCGGTAAGAAAAAAAACAAGCAGAAAAAGGTGGAACCGACCGAAAAAGTGATAAAGGAAATTGATAATTATGATTTCTTATATACGGGTGAGGATTTTGAATACAACGAAAATGTGACAGGCATCGACATGCTTATGGATGAAGCATTTTCTCATATAGGTGCCCGTTATTGCAGCGGTGCCAAAGGCCCCTACGCTTTTGATTGCTCCGGCTTTACAAGTTATGTTTACGGGCAGATGAACATTTCTATCGGATGTTCTTCGCGCGACCAGTATGCCAAGAACATGCCAATTGGCAGAGAAGACTTGGAAGCGGGCGATTTGGTCTTCTTTACAAGTCCGGGCAGTGGTCGTGGTGTGGGGCATGTCGGAATTGTGGTAGATGTGAACCATGAGAACGGAACGTTTGATTTTATCCATGCCAGTACGCGCGAGGGCGTGAAGGTGAACTGCTCTACCGACGGCTATTATGCGCGGAGATATGTGGGCGCGCGCCGTGTGATGTAAGATGATGCACAAACTATTTCTATATTTTTTTCTCTCGGGCGTTTCTTTGGCCTGTTGTGGCACCGACACTGGCAGACATCTGTCGGCATCGGCTGTGGGCGGAGAGCATTCGCTGACGGTGGAGACGGCAGATTCGCTGCACTCCAAGGCTGGTGGCAGGCAGGCAAAGAAACCCGACACGCTGACCATTGCCATGGTGGGCGACATTATGATGGGGACAACGTTTCCGCAAAGGGCATTGCCGGCAGACGACGGAAAGCATCTTTTCAACCAGGTGAAAGAAATGCTTGGAAGAGCCGACTTGGCCGTGGGCAATCTGGAAGGAACCTTGTGTGACGGGGGAGAGTCAACGAAGAGGGTGTCGAGAACATCCTATGCGTTCCGCACTCCCACCTCCTATTCATCGTTGCTGGCAGAGGCAGGATTTGACTATCTGAGCATGGCCAACAACCATGCATTTGATTTTGGAAAGGGAGGGGTGGAGTCAACGGAAAAGGCACTCGACAAGGAGAACATCAAATATTCGGGCATTGCTGGAAGAACGGAGTGGGCGGTGGTGGAACGCAACGGCGTGACCTTTGGGCTGTGCGCTTTCGGCCACAATGGCTATACCATGCGCCACAACGATTTGGCGTTGGTAAAACGTGTTTTGGCCACATTGAAATCGAAGGCCAATGTGGTGGTGGTTTCGTTTCACGGTGGAGCGGAGGGAAGCGGAAAGAGCCGTCTGCCCTATGGTAAGGAGATGTTCTTGGGCGAGGATCGTGGTTCGCTGCGCGATTTTGCGCATTTCTGTGTGGATGCGGGCGCTGACGTGGTGTATGGTCACGGGCCTCATGTGGTGAGATGCGTGGAAGTTTATAAAGACCGTTTTGTCGCTTATAGCTTGGGCAATTTCTGTACGCCTTTCGGCATGAACCTTTCCGGAATATTGGGACTGGCTCCCGTGGTGCAGGTGAAAATCAGTGCGGAGGGAAAATTCTTGAAAGGAAAAATCAGCTCGTTCGTGCAGCATAAGGGAATAGGGCCGCGCGAGGACAAAACCCATGCGGCCGCGCGCCAGATGAAGCGACTGAGCGAGATGGATGTTCCGCAAAGCGGAGCGCAGATAGACAATGAAGGAAATATAACAAGAAAATAGATTGTTAAAAAAGGCTCGTAGGAAAACCTACGAGCCTTTTTTATGCAACATTGTCCGCCGGATTGCAATCAGTCGTTTTTGTTGATAGCGGTACGCTTTTCAGGAATGCGAGCCTTTTTGCCTGTGAGCTTGCGCAAGTAATAAAGCTTGGCGCGACGCACTTTACCGCGCTTGTTCACCTCTATGTTTTCAATGTTGGGGCTTTCGATAGGGAAGATACGCTCAACACCTATTGTACCCGACATCTTGCGAACGGTGAAACGCTTCTTTTCTCCATGGCCACAGATTTTGATGACTACACCACGGTAGAGCTGGATGCGCTCTTTGGTACCCTCAATGATTTTGTAAGCGATAGTGACGGTGTCACCCGATTTGAACTCGGGAAACTTCTTGCCGGTTGCAAATGCTTCTTCAGCAACTTTAATTAAATCCATTGTTTCAATAAAATATTTGTTATTGTCCTCGCGCAACATAACAAGGCAACACGTCTTCCTGTCATCGGTTACGTCGAAAAAGCGATGCAAAGGTACGACTTTTTCCGCAACCGTGCAAGCCCTGTCTGCGTTTTTTGGCAATTTCCTTGTAATGGACTGACTTTTTCCGTATCTTTGTGGCAAAATGATAGATATGAAAAGCAAGTTGAAATGGACAGGATGCATATTCTTGGTTCTGATGACTTCCTGCCAATCGCATTATGTGGTGAGCGGCATCAGCGGTTCGAGAATTCTTGTTGACAGTCGTTATGATGCAGTGAAGGATGTTGAGGCAGAGGCGTATATGGCGCCGTTCAAGGCAAGGGTGGACAGTATTATGGAGCCAAAGGTGGGAACTGCGGCGAGATATCTGGCATCGCACC
>JALFBL010000041.1 GCA_022773395.1 Prevotella sp. | reverse complement strand
AAAAAACGTTTGATTGCTTATTTATTCCGTTTTTATTTGTTATCTTTGAACGCTGATTTCGTCTCTTTGAGAAATCATTCGACTGCGGAAAGAAAATAAAAAACGATATAAATGCATTTTAAATGGAATTACAAACCACCGACACCGGAAGAAAAGAATGCAGCTGAGGCATTGGGCGCCAAGATAAGCATCAGTCCTGTTTTGGCTCAGATTCTCATCAGACGCGGCATCACCACCGAATCGGCTGCCAAGAGGTTCTTCCGCCCGCAACTCAACGACTTGATCAATCCTTTCTTGATGAAAGACATGGATGTTGCCGTTGACCGCCTGAACGATGCAATGGGGCGTAAGGAGCGCATATTGGTATATGGTGATTACGATGTGGATGGGTGCACGGCCGTGGCGTTGGTGTATAAGTTTTTGCAGCAGTTCTATTCCAATGTGGATTACTATATCCCCGACCGTTATGACGAGGGCTATGGTGTCAGCAGGAAAGGAATAGATTTTGCTCACGAAACAGGTGTGAAACTGATTGTTATCCTTGATTGCGGAATCAAGGCCATTGAGGAAATTTCCTATGCCAAAAGCCTTGGCATAGATTTTATTATATGCGACCATCATGTCCCGGACGAGGTGATGCCGCCGGCTGTGGCTATCTTGAATCCCAAGCGCGAGGACGATACTTTCCCGTTCAAGCATCTGTGTGGATGCGGTGTGGGGTTTAAATTCATGCAGGCCTTTGCCAAAAACAACGGCATTCCCTTTTCCCATCTTGTTCCCTTGCTCGATTTGGTGGCAGTGAGCATTGCTTCCGACATTGTTCCTGTCATCGATGAAAACAGAATATTGGCTTTCCACGGCTTGAAACAGCTGAACCAAAATCCGAATGTAGGTTTGAAGGCGATCATTGATATTTGCGGGTTGAGCGGCAGAGACATATCCATGAGCGACATCGTTTTCAAGATAGGACCGCGCATCAATGCTTCTGGAAGAATGGAAACAGGCAAGGAATCGGTGGATTTGTTGGTGGAGAAAGATTTTGCCGTGGCCTTGAAAATGGCCAAGCACATCAATCAGTACAATGAACTTCGCAAGGATATTGACAAGCAAATGACGGACGAGGCAAACCAAATTGTGGCTCGCATTGAAAGTCAGAAGCGCCATTCTTCCATCGTGCTCTACGATGAGAATTGGAAAAAGGGTGTCATTGGCATTGTTGCTTCCCGATTGACTGAGATTTATTACCGTCCAACGGTGGTTCTTACCCGTGAGGAAGAATACGCTACGGGCTCTGCGCGCAGCGTGACGGGGTTTGATGTTTACTCTGCCATCAAGAGCTGCCGGGAAATGCTTGTAAATTTTGGCGGCCATACTTATGCAGCAGGCTTGACGTTGAAATGGGATGATGTTCCTGAATTTCGCCGTCGTTTTCAAAAGTATGTGGAAGAGCACATACAGCCCGAACAGACGGAGGCTATTTTGGATATCGATGCCGTTATTGATTTCAAGGATATTACGCGCAAAATGTACAGCGACCTGAAGCGTTTTGGCCCGTTTGGCCCTTGCAATCAGAAACCTGTTTTTTGCACGGTAGATGTTTACGACTTTGGAACCAGCAAGGTGGTGGGGCGTGAGCAGGAACACATCAAATTGGAATTGGTCGATTCCAAGTCGAACAATGTGATGAACGGCATTGCCTTCGGGCAAAGTGGATCGGCCCGCTATATCAAGAGCAAGCGGAGTTTCGACATTGCCTATACTGTGGAGGGAAACATCTTCAAGCACAATGATGTGCAATTGCAGATAGAGGACATTCGACCGAGGGAAGATGACGAGCCACTGACGGCTAATTCTTAAGGTCGCTTTTCCATCCGGTATGTGCTATCGACAAATTCTCAAACAGTATTGGGGCTATGATAACTTTCGGGGTGTCCAACTTGACATTATAGAAAGTATCGGCAGCGGGAAAGATACGTTGGGACTTATGCCAACAGGCGGTGGAAAGTCAATCACTTTTCAAGTGCCTGCATTGGCGAAAGAGGGGGTGTGCGTGGTTGTTACGCCTCTGATTGCTTTGATGAAAGATCAGGTGGCGCGTCTCCGCAAGGTAGGTGTTTTGGCTGCTGCCATTTACAGTGGAATGCAACATGATGAAATCATTAAAATTCTTGAAAACTGTATTTTCGGTGGGGTGAAAATCCTCTATGTCTCGCCGGAACGCCTTGCCTCCGAGTTCTTTCAGATAAAAATCAAAAAAATCACCGTTAGTTTCATCACCGTTGACGAGGCGCACTGCATCAGCCAGTGGGGATATGATTTCCGCCCTTCTTATTTGAGCATTGCGGATATTCGCAAACTGAAACCGGGCGTGCCCGTATTGGCACTCACGGCAACGGCCACTCCGCAGGTGATTGGGGATATACAGGAAAAGTTGGGGTTTGAAAAGAAGAATGTTTACCGCATGAGCTATGAACGCAAGAATTTGGCTTATGTGGTAAGGAACGCTTCCGACAAATACCAACAGATGGTACATATCTTAAATGCTGTGCCGGGATGTGCCATTGTTTACGTGCGCAGTCGTAGGCGAACCAAGGAAATTGCCGATTTGTTGAATCAATGTGGAATCAGTGCATTGGCTTACCATGCCGGATTGGAAGGACTGATTCGTGATGAACGGCAGGCTGAGTGGCACGATGACAAGGTAAGGGTGATGGTAGCCACCAATGCCTTTGGCATGGGCATTGACAAGGCAGATGTTCGTCTGGTCATCCATATTGATTGTCCCGATTCCTTGGAAGCTTATTTTCAAGAAGCGGGTAGGGCGGGGCGCGACGGGCGTAAGTCGTACGCCGTATTGCTTTATAACAGCAGCGATGCCCGCAAACTCACCAAGCGCATTGACGATATGTTTCCTGCAAAGGACTATATAAGAAAGGTGTATGAACATCTGGCATATTTCTTTCAAGTGGGTATGGGCAGTGGGGCAGGCGTGTCCTTTGAGTTCAATATCGACAAGTTTTGCCATACTTTCAAACACTTCCCCATACAGGTGGAGTCGGCTTTGCACATCCTCACCCGTGCAGGATACATCAACTATGAAGAGGAACGGGACAATCAGGCCAGAGTGCATTTCTTGATCGACCGCAACGATTTCTATCGTTTGGATTCACTGACTGCCAATGAGAACAACGTGATTACCGCGTTGTTGCGCAATTATGGCGGACTGTTCACCGATTACAATTACATCGACGAGGGGTTTGTGGCGCAACAGGCTGGTTTGCAAACCTCGCAACAGGTGTATATGATTCTCAAGAATCTCGGTGAGAAGCACATTCTCCATTTCATTCCTCAGCGCAAAACACCCGTCATTACCTATGTGGAGCGGCGTGAGGAAGCCGAAAGACTCATCATACCGAAAAATGTTTACGAAGAACGGAAGGAGCAGTTTGCAGAGCGTATCCGGCACGTCATCGACTATGCAACAAACGGGGAGGTGTGCCGTAGCAGGCAACTGCTGCGCTATTTTGGCGAAACCCGTTCACACGATTGTGGGCATTGTGATGTATGCCTTGCCCACCGTTCCGATGCTTCCTCGTTGGGCAAGAATGAAGTGGCACGCGATAAAATCATGGCATTGCTCAGCGATGGTAAACCACATCCCATTTATGAACTCCACCGGTTGCAGTTGCCCCAAGATGTTTTGGATTCCACCTTGGAATATCTCATAGCGGAAGAGCAAGTGTTGACAGAAGGCAGTTTTTTGCGCCTTCCACTCTCGTGAGAACATTTATTGACAAATAGGCATTTCTATTTAACACGAATCTTGCGTTATTTTCAACCGGGCACTCCACTTGGGCGAAAATACACAATTCTACGGGCGTTTGCTAAATGGTTGACAATCAGTGATGTGAAAAACATTGACAAAAAAGGCTCAACGATTTATGTCAAATGACCCAACGATTTCATATAAATCACCGAGTGATTAGACAGAAACGACACCATGGTTTGACATAAATCGCAATGTCGTTTGGCATAAATCGTTGGACAGACAGAAAAAGACGGACACGGGATTTCTTAACATTGGTGAAAAAGGCGTATTTCGGCGTTCTGTTTTGTCCCAAAATCTTGCAGAAATTGTAAGCTTGGATTTAACATTTATCTCTGAAAAAATGTGAAATCTTTTCATGAATATTTGTTGGTGTAAGCATCACCACACGTAAGAAGAAAGGAAGATGAGGATTGCGCAACGGCGCAATAATCATGATGACAACAATCAAAAGGTGTAAAAGCTGCAGAGTGGCGGTTCTCTGTAGCTTTTGTTCCCGGCGGTAAAGCTGCAAGAATATCGGGTCGTGGTTGTCGCAAAACTTTATCATAGGTAGGACTTCCTTTCTGTTTTAAGACGACATCCGAACATGAATGGAAATGGATGTCTTTTAGAACCGAAAAACTTGAAGATGATGGAACAATCTTTTACATCCGAAAACCGCTTACTTCCAGCAATCTATGAACTCTTTAACAATATAATCAGATTTTATGCTCGTGAGAATCAGAGTATTCCTGATGAAGACAGCGAAAAATGGTTTGGCTTTCGGAATGTAGCCATTAATCCAGATGGAATGTCATGGTGGAAACTTGGTGTCAGCTTTGGCCGTAGGACTATGTGTTGAAAACCATTTTCCGCTTTGGAAATATTGTTGTAAATGCGCATTTATATCATCGAAAAAATGTGGAATAATCTTGTTTATATCATCGAAAAAGTGTATTTTGCCGAAAAGTAACTAATCATGAGGCGAAAAGTATTTACACAACTCAAGAAATGGAAGGAGAGCAAGAGCAGGAAACCGCTCATACTTCTTGGTGCTCGACAGGTGGGCAAGACTTGGCTCATGAAGGAATTTGGCAAGGCGTGCTATGATTCCGTGGCTTATATCAATTGCGATGCGGAGCCTTTGGCGAAGGAATTGTTCACTGATGATTATAATATCGACCGGATTCTGTTCGCAGTACAGGCTATCACGGGCGTAAGGCCGGAAAAGGAAAGGACACTGATTGTCTTTGACGAGATACAAGATATCATAGAAGCCTATCGTAATGATATTCCCAAACATAGTTCCAAGACAGAAAGTGTGCGGATTGGACAAGTGTTGGATAGTCTTCCATCCCAGTTGGCAAAGGAAAACAAGAAGTTTATCTATGGTGTCATCAAGCAGGGAGCACGTGCAAAAGATTATGAGTTGGCGATTCAATGGCTCATTGATGCAGGAATTATCCATAAAGTAAGCCGTGTGAAAGAAATCCAGTCACCGCTTAAATTTTATGAGGATTTGAGTGCCTTCAAACTCTTTTTGCTCGATTGTGGCTTGTTTGCCTGCATGGTAGATGCGCCAGCCAAACAAATGCTCGTTGGCGACAATGTGTTCAAGGAGTTCAAAGGTTCTTTTACCGAGCAATATGTCTTGCAACAACTTGTTTCAATGGACATTACCCCTTATTGTTGGAGTAATGATAAGACTCCTGCCGAGATTGACTTCGTTGTCCAAACAGAAGATAGAGTAATCCCCATTGAGGTAAAGGCTGAAGAAAATGTGCGTTCGCGTTCTGTCAAAACCTATATTGATAAACATTCAGAGGCAAATCTAAAAGGTCTCCGTCTTTCGATGAGAGGATATGTGAATCAAGATTGGATGGAGAATGTTCCGCTGTATGGGATTAGGAGGTGGCTGCAATAAATACCGACAATAATATAGTTTGCGTGCAAAACGGGCGGCACATCAAAATTCCAGTTCCAGCCCAATCATCAGTTCTTCGGGAGCGAATCGGATGCCGAAACCGTTGTCGCCTATTTTTTCTTCTTCGCCCATGAAATAGTCGTTGCGGTAGCCAATGAATCCCATGCGCATGCACAGGCATAAGCCTTCGGTGAGGTCAACGCAAGCCCCGGGACGAATGCCTGTCTCAAAGCCGTTGCGTGTCTCCGTGCAATGTGTCTGGCGTGTCTTTTCTTTCGACCAGTTCAATCCAAATCCACTGTCGAAAAACAAGTTGAAAGGTCCGTTGTGTATGTAGTAATATCTTACAAAGGGAGAAATCTTGAAGGCATTGGAAGTGGTTTTCGTTTGGTTGTCGGTCTTTGATTTGTGCTCGCATCCCAGCAGAAGTCCCACTCCCCAGCGGTCGTTGAACAAATAGCCCACTTCGGGACAAAAGTCAAAGAGTTCCGAGTGGTCGTCCTTGTTTTTCCAATAGGTCATGGCTCCGCCAATGAACAATCGCCCCTCGTGGTTGTGGTCGTGTTGGATTTCCTTTGCCGTTTGTGGAAAGACATTTTGCGCCTTGACCGTTGAAACTCCGCATGACAAACATAACATGCATACCCATAAATTTTTCATGATTTTCATTTCGCTCGTTATTTAATTCAATCTTGTTTGGGAAGTCCCCTTCTGTTTGCAAAGTTACTACATTTCGGGACAGGCTGAAATCCCCAAAAGTAGGTATTTGTTGTTGGTTTTAAGATTTATTCATTACCTTTGCAGGCGTTTTGCCGTAGGGCATGACATTTTTTTAACAAATTTATTTTATGTACAAATCAATTTTCAACAAGCGCGAAACCTTGAAGTTCAAGAGTTTTGGACGCAAGGGCTATTCGCTTTTTGTTTGTTTGGGCAAGGAGGTACTGATCGGCACTCTGAGCGTTGCCACGCTGACTTATGCAAAGGCTGGCGGCATCAGCACTGAGGTGGAGAAGGTTGACTCTATGAAATTCCGGACAAACAAGGAAGTGATGCTCGATGGGGTGGAAATCACCGCATCACGCGCTCCGCTGGCATTGGGTCAGGCGGCGAGAATGGTAACTGTACTGGACCGCGAGCAGATTGCGCAGGCGCCGGTACAAAGTGTAAACGATTTGCTGAAATACGCCGTGGGCGTGGATGTACGGCAGCGAGGGGCGATGGGCGCCCAGACCGATGTGGGTATTCGCGGCGGTTCGTCGGAGCAAATCACAATCCTGCTCAACGGCATTAATATCTGTGACCCGCACACAGGGCACAACGTGTTTGATTTCCCCGTTGACTTGAGCGAGATAGAGCGCATAGAGGTGTTGGAAGGTCCGGCGGGACGTATCTACGGAACATCCTCGCTGATGGGTGCCATCAACATCGTGACTCGTTTGGGTGCGGAAAGCAGTGGCGATGTTCATGCCGAGGGCGGAAGTTTCGGTTATGTGACAGCTGGTGCAAGGGCAAACGTGAAGAGCGGGCACTGGAACAACCAAATCAGTGGAAATGTAGCACGCAGCGACGGATTCAGCCGTTCCAAGGCGGGAAATCTCAATGCCGATTACAGTGGCGGAAAGGCTTTCTATCAAGGACGGTATTCTGACGATAAAGTGGCGTTGAACTGGCACGCGGGAATGAGTACGAAAGGTTTTGGAAGCAACACTTTCTATTCACCTTCATTTGACGAGCAGTACGAGCGCACTACAAAATATTTCACGGCGGTGCAAGCCGAGACGAAAGGAAGTTGGTTCCACTTCCGTCCGTCTGTCTATTGGAACCGAAATCAAGACCGTTTTGAGTTGGTAAGAGGAGTGGAGACAAAGTTTCCTTTCAACTATCACCGTGCTGACGTGTTCGGCATAAATCTCAATACCTATTTCGATTGGTCGTTGGGACGCACGGCTTTGGGTGCTGAATTCAGGAATGAGGACATCGTGAGCGGTAATTTGGGCGAACCGTTGCACGAGCCTATTCCCATTCATGGAACGGAGCGCGACTACCAGTTCGGACTCAACCGTTCTAATCTGAGTTTCAACTTTGAGCACAACATCCTGCTCAACAGGTTTACACTCTCTGCCGGTTTTATTGCCGTGAAAAACACTTGGAACAGAATGCCCTTTACCATCTATCCGGGTGTGGATGCGAGCTATCGCATCGGCGACCATCTGAAAGTCTATGCGTCGTACAATTCTTCGTTGCGCATGCCTTCGTTCACTGAGCTTTTCTATAGCGTGGGAGGACATAAGGCTGACAAATACTTGAAGCCCGAGGAAATGCAGGCTGTTGAAGGAGGCTTGAAATATTTCTCTGACGGGGTGACGGGTAGTGTGAGCGTGTATTACCATCACTGTCTGAACATGATTGACTGGGTGCAGGATTCTTCCAAGCCTAATTCCGACTGGGAGAGCGTGAACTATACCAAAGTGAATAGTTTGGGATTCGAGGCTTCGTTGGCGTTGAATTTCCAACGTTTGCTCCAAGGGCAGGACGTGCTGCGCACTTTCAATGTGGCTTACAGCTATATTGATGAGGACAAGCAGGGTGCTCTCCATATTCAGACCCGTTCGAAATTGGAGTACCTGCGCCACAAGTTGGTGGCTTCGTTGCAGACCCATCTGTTTGCGAGCCTTGATTTCGGCGTGAACTATCGTTTCCAAGACCGCACGGGCTCGTATGTCACCGTTGACAAGCAGGTGTGCGACTATGAGCCTTATTCGTTGGTGGATGCCCGTCTGTCGTGGAATCGCCCGGAATACACGTTATATGTAGAGGCAAACAACCTCTTTGACAAAACTTATGTAGATTATGGCAGCGTGCCACAGCCCGGTATATGGATTATTGCCGGAGCAAAGTGGCACTTTAAGTTATAGGATTCATCCAAACAGGGCGCGCAGGGCTTCCTCCACTTTTCTTACAGGAATCAACTCTATGTTGAACCGTTTGTGGTTGAGGCCCTGCATGTTGTTTTTGGGGACAATCATGTGGGTGAATCCCAATTTTTCTGCTTCGGCAATGCGTTGTTCTATGCGGTTCACGGGGCGCACCTCTCCACTCAGTCCCACTTCGCCCGCCATGCACCAGCCCGTTTCTATGGCCGTGTCAACATTGCTGGAAAGCACTGCCGCTATGACGCTGAGATCCATGGCAAGGTCGGTGACGCGCAGACCTCCAGCGATGTTAATGAACACATCCTTTTGGGTCAGTTTGAATCCCACTCGCTTTTCCAAGACCGCCAACAGCATGTTGAGCCGTCGCTGGTCGAATCCGGTGGCGGTGCGCTGCGGTGTGCCGTAGGCTGCCGTGGAAACAAGTGCCTGTGTCTCGACAAGGAAAGGCCGCACACCTTCGATGGCCGATGAAATGGCGATGCCGCTCAATCCCTCGTGGTCTTGCGTCAGGAGAAGTTCCGACGGATTACCCACTTGTCGCAATCCATTCTGTTGCATCTCGTATATGCCCAATTCGGAAGTGCTTCCGAAGCGGTTCTTGATGCTTCGCAATATGCGGTAAACATGGTGCTGGTCTCCTTCAAACTGTATCACCGTATCCACAATGTGTTCCAATATTTTGGGGCCGGCAAGCGTTCCTTCCTTATTGATGTGTCCGATGAGGATGACGGGAACGCCGCTCGACTTGGCAAAGCGGAGTAGGGCAGAGGCACATTCTCTTACTTGGGTAATGCTGCCCGGACTGCTGTCCACATCTTCGGTGCTGATGGTTTGTATGGAGTCGATAATGACGAGTTCCGGCTTTTCTTCCTGGATGTGGGAAAAGATGTCCTCGAGGGAGGTCTCGCAGAGTATGAGAATGTTGTCGGGCAGCGTGGGAGTTGAGTGGGAGGTGGATGGGGGTTGGATGGGAGTTGCCATTCTGTCGGCTCTCATTTTAAGTTGGTGGGCACTTTCCTCTCCACTCACATACAGAATCTTTTTGTCTTGGATGTGAAGGATGGTTTGCAGGGTGAGTGTGCTTTTCCCGATTCCCGGTTCTCCACCGAGCAATACAATGCTGCCCGGAACCAATCCGCCACCCAATACGCGGTTCAGTTCGTTGTCGTGCATGTTGATGCGAGACTCTTCTTTTGCAGAAATTTCATACAGCCGCAGTGGCCGGTTTTTGTTTTGCATGGTGGCACGGACGGTGGTTGCCGCCGACTTTGCCGCCATTTGCCCCTTGTCGTTGGCAATGCGTATTTCTTTAAACGTGTTCCATTGTCCGCAGGCAGGGCATTTCCCTATCCATTTGGCCGATTCCTGTCCGCAGTTTGAGCATACGTATGCTGTCTTGTCTTTTGCCATGTTGTCGTTGTTTCTTTTTGAAATGGTGTGCACCATTCCTACAAAGATACATATTATTTTTTATTGCAGTCTGCTAAAAAGTTCCAGAGAACCATAATAATTACAATTATTAACAAATGGCCGAAATCCTTTAACACGAAAAACGGCCGTTTTCCGAAAAAAGTTCTCCGCGCGCCCAAATACGCGATTCTACGGGCGTTTGGCAAACGACTGGCATACAGCGGGTTGAAAAATATTGACAAATCACGCCCGGTAATTTATGCCTACTTACCTTGTAATTTATGCCAAATTACCATGTAAGTAAGGCTTACTTACCCGGTAAAATATGCCAAATTGCGATGTAAGTAGGCATAAATTACTGAAGCAGCCCCGAAAAACCGCTCCGCCGTTTTTCCCGATTTTCCAACGGATCATCCGTCACTTTTCTATTTTGCGGGTGAATCCTGCGGAAAATCCAGTCAAAAAATTAACTGAATTAACGTTTTTTTTTTGCACATGTGTGCAACGGACAAGAAGAAGGTGAATCAAAATAATAAACCGATTTGCACTTTTATGAAAATAAATGATTAATTTTGCAAGAATATTGGTGGGTTACGGCATTGTGGGTTTTGCCTCTTTTTTAGATGCCGGTTTATTCTTATACTGATAAAGGATGCTGATAAAAGACAATTGGATGAATGGTATCTATATGAAATACAGAATGAAAGTGGTCTGTACATGGGCGGTGGTCTCTGTTCTGTTGATGGTTTCGTGCGGAAACTCTTATGAGGAACGTGCCCGACTGTCGAGGGCTGAACGTGTCAGGTTGGCGAAAGAAGATTCGCTGGCATTGAAGGTGGGGACATTGCCAACGCTCGACTGTCTGCCTGTGTTCGTGGCGCAGGAACGGGGATTTTTCAAACAGCAGGGAGCGGATGTAAGGGTGAAGGCCTATCACGCTCAGATTGACTGTGATGCCGATTTGGCAAAAGGAAAGATTGAAGGCGGAGCGACGGATGTGGTGCGTGCGCAAAGAATGATGCGCAAAGGATTGCCGCTGCGCTATGTGGTTTCGACCAACGCCTATTGGCAATTGGTCGCCAACCGGAAGGCACGTATTCGTGACATGAAACAGATGGAGGACAGGATGTTGGCCATGGCTCGTTTTTCTGCAACAGATTTGTTGGGAGACATGGCTGTGGACAGTGCGAAACTGAAGTCCGAGTATGTGTTTAGAATTCAAATCAATGACCCGAAAGTGAGGCTCCAGATGCTGTTGAACAACGAAATGGATGCCATGTTGCTTACCGAACCACAGGCAACGACTGCCCGATTGCACAAACATCCCGTTTTGATGGACTCCCGTTACAGGGACTTGCAGATGGGTGCCATCGTTTTTAGAACGAAGGATGTGGCAGAGAAGCGAAGAAGAAAGCAGCTGGAGGCATTTGTGAAGGCGTATGACATGGCGTGTGACAGTATCAATGAGAAAGGAATAGGACATTATGCGGACATCTTGAAGAAATACACTGGTGCAGACGACAGGACTGTGAAGGCGTTGCCAAAATTGAAGTTTGCACACGCTGCCGCTCCACGAGGCAAAGACATTGAGCGGGCCGATATTTGGCTGGACAAGCAGTGAACGGGAGATCAAGAAAACATGCATGTCCTCTTTTTGGGGTATGAGAATCTGGAGAGAGTGATGTGTAGATAAAAATGGAAAAAGAAGAAGATTCATAGGATGGATAAAATATTGAACAATGTACTTTCGGATCTCGAAAGTCTTCAACTGAACAAAGCGCTCAAAACGCTCCGGACTTATCTTGAAGAACATCCGGAAATGAGGAACGACGGGGGCATTGATGATGTGGAGCGAGACTACAGGTTGATGCTTGACTATATGGGCAGGGGGTATGCAGATGACAACAGAGAACATTTGTATCGCGGTTTGTTGGAGCGGACCTATCGTTTTATGATGAATCTGTATGTATCCTATAAGATACGGACATCCCAGTTGTTTGCAGAGGCTTCCCGTTCTGCTTCGGCACATGATTTCGGGCAGGACGAAGTGAAGCGGACGCTTGAAGGTTTTGTAACCGACTTTGCCCTGCTGTCGTTGGAAACTGAGAGCGTGAAGAAAGAAAAGACGACACAACTGTATAAGGTTCACGATGCCTATCTTTCCGCTTTGTTTTGCCATCTGCTCGTGTCTCGTCAATGGAATATTTCTGACCGGGAATTCTATTCGGAACTGATGCTGTCTCCCACCATAGATGTGAACGACATACAGCTGATTGTCAGTGCCTTGACCTTGTCGAACTTGAGCTTTTTCGACATCCATAAATTTTCTGCATTGGTGCATGTCTATCTCACTTCCACCCACGAGCGTGTGCGCCAAAGGGCCTTGGTGGGATGGGTGCTGTCCATGGGCAGGGAAGGCGAACTGTTTCCTGCATATCGGCAATGTGTGCATGATGTCTGTCAGGACGAAAAAGTGTCGAGAGAAATTGCCGACATGCAAAAACAGATGATATTCTGCAAGAAAGCGGAAGAGGACAAGGATCGTATTCAGCAGGACATTTTGCCCACGCTGATGAATAACAACAACCTGTTCGTTTCCCGTTCAGGCATCATCACTGAGAAGGAAGAAGATGGAATGGAAGACATTTTGAACCCAGATGCGGACGACCGGAAGATGGAAGAGATGGAAGAGTCGTTCAACCAAATGGTGAATATGCAGAAAGCCGGTTCCGACATCTATTTTGGAGGTTTTTCGCAGATGAAGCGTTTCCCTTTCTTCTATTCGGTCAGCAATTGGTTCTGTCCTTTCTATCTCGAACATTCCGGCATCGTTTCTGTGGTGGATAGAATGCGGGGAAGCGACTTCTTGAAAAACGTTTTGGAGCATGGACCTTTCTGCGACAGTGACAAATATTCGTTTATTCTGGCCATGGCAAGCGTCATAGAGAAATTGCCGGCAAACCTGCGGGAAATGCTGGGCAATGCCGATGCGCTGGGGCCGGTGGCAAGTGAGGCGGAAAGGCACGACGGCACTTATATCCGACGGATGTATTTGCAGGGTTTGTACCGTTTTTTCCGGCTATATACCTATCGTGTAGATATGAAAGATCCGTTTGGCACACCCCATTATTTGTTTGCGACTTCTCCCGCATTTGAGCATACGGCCGTGGAAAATCATTTTGCCGATTTGTGCATGTTCATGCGCAAGCAGAAAGACAACAAGGCTTTTGGACTGCTCGTGAAACGTTTTGACAATCAAGAAAATCCCAAGAGTATGCTGATGGGAGGCATTTATTACTTGGATGTTGCGCATGATCAGGACAGGGCTGTCGGTTGCCTGGGGCGTTTGTTGGAATTGGAGCCGGACAACGAACGGGCACTCTCGCTTTTGGCCCGTGCCCATTTTGAAAGGGGTGATTTTGAAGAGGCGCTGGAGAATTATAGGAGTCTGTATGGGAAACATCCTGAGAACAAACACTATGCGTTGCCTTATGGAGTTGCCTTGTCAAGCACCGGCCACTATGAGGAAGCGGTGACTCTTTTTTACAAATTGAGCTATGAGAATCCCACATCCGTCAATGTGATGAGGGGTTTGGCGTGGGCGTTGATGGGTGGCCGGAAATTACAGCAGGCAGAAGCTGAATATGCACGTTTGCTGGCAGCCGGGAAAAACAACACCGGCGATTATCTGAATGCCGGATATTGCCAATGGCTTTTGGGAAACACCGGCAAGGCCATAGACATGTTTCGGAAATTCAAGGAACTGGTCGGGACGGAAAGCATTGCCGGAAAGTTGATTGAAGATGAATTTGCCAACGATGCAGAGTGGTTGCACACTCACGGTATCAGCCGTGTGGACATTCAACTGATGAGTGATTTGTTGGAGAATCCCTCGTGAGTGTCCTTTCGCGCCGGTGAGAGGGACATTTTGCGCTTTACAAGAAAGGAGTGAGAAGGTGGGCAAACCAGCCCACAAACTTGTTCCATGGCGTGCGCCACTCGTTCCATGTCTTTTCTGTCAGTTTGAATGAATTTTCTTTGTCCCTGTCAAACATGTCCGAGAGTTCCTTTGTGGTGCAAGGGTCTATGATGAGAGCGTTTGCTTCGTAATCCCATCTCAGCGATCGGGCATTGAGGTTGGCGCTCCCGACCGTACAGAATCTTCCATCCACTGCCATGATTTTCGTGTGATGAAATCCCGGTGTGTAAATCCATACATCCACACCGGCTTGCATCAATTCGTGGACTTGGTAGAAAACACAGTCTGGCGTGAGTGGGATGTCGCTGTGTCGGGAGACCAGTATTTCGGTCTTGACTCCTCTCTGCACGGCCTTTTTCAGTGCCTTTTTCAGTTTTCTGTTGAGTGTGAGATAAGGATTGATCAACTTGATGCTGTCGTGTGCCGCATTGATGGCATCCAGATAAAACTTCCGGATGATTTTATTGGAAGTGTGCGGTTCGCGATTGAGGATGCCCACCATTTTGTGTTGCGCACTCCGGCAAGTGTCTTTTTTCAGGTTTCCAAAACCGTTTGTCGGGCAGCCCCCTCGGAATAGGTTTTCATCGCGGATATCCTGTTGGGTTACTTTCTTCCACATTTTCAGAAAGATGCGTTGCAGGGTGTTCACTTCCTCGCCTTCAATTCGGCAGTGCATGTCGCGCCATGATCCAACGGCCTCTGTTCCGTTGATATAATAGTCGGCAACGTTCATTCCTCCGGTGTATGCCAGGATTCCATCAATGACCACAATTTTCCGGTGGTCACGATGAAAGATATCGTCAATCCATGGAAACCTTACCGGATTGAACTCATAAATCTCAATACCTTCGCTTCTCAGTTTCCTGATGTGCTTTTTCTTCAGCGGCTGGTTGTTCGAACTGTTCCCGAAACCGTCGAACAGCGCTCTTACGCGGACTCCTTCCTTTGCCTTTGAGGCCAATATGTCGAATAGAAGGTGGGCGATGGAGTCGTTTCTGAAATTAAAGTATTCCAAATGAATACTGCTTTGGGCTTGCCTGATGGCCTTGAACAGGTCGTCAAACTTTTCCTGGCCGCTCATCAGCAGAACGGTGGAATTGTTGTGCGAAAACGTGATGCCCTCTGCTCTCATTTGACGGACAATCATGGAGTCGGCGGTCTGTGCCGCCGTGTTCAATCCCCAAAGTGAGACTATGGCAACTATTAGAATCCTCATTGGCAGCGTGTTTGCTATGGTCATTAAATCATACAAGAATAATGGTCCACCACTCCTAAGAGGTTCATGTCTTCATTCACAACCAGTACAGAATGTATTTTATGCTTTTGCATGATTTTTTGGATCTCTGTGATTTTTGTCGTGGGCAGCACGCATTTCGGGCCTTTTGTCATGATGTCGCTCACCGTATGGTTGAAAAATTCCGCTTGCCATTTCTCCATCGCCCTTCTGATGTCCCCATCGGTGATGAGACCTGTTACCCGGTTGTTTTCCAAAGAAACTCCCAAGCCGAGTTTTCCTTTGCTTACATGAATGATGGCTTCGCCCAAATGCATCTCTTGGGGAATCACCGGCAAATCTTCCGAACGCATCACGTCTTGGGCCGTGGTCAACAGTCTCTTTCCCAATTCGCCCCCGGGGTGGAACTGTGCGAAGTCCGTAGGCTTGAAGTTCCTCACCTTCATGAGAGCGATAGCCAGGGCATCTCCCATGACCAACTGGGCTGTGGTGCTGCTGGTGGGTGCCAAATTCAGCGGGCACGCTTCTTTCTCAACGTTCACATTCAGATGGGCTGTTGCGTATTTTACCAATAGAGAGCCGGGGTTTCCGCACATGCCAATGATGGGAATGCGGTTGTGCAGCAGCATAGGGATGAATCTGAGCAGTTCGTCTGTTTGTCCGCTGTTGCTGATGGCCAGTACCACATCGTCGGGCGTTATCACGCCAAGGTCTCCATGGAACACGTCCAAGGGATTGATGAAAAATGAGGGAGTGCCCGTACTGCTTAGTGTCGCTGCAATTTTTGTTCCGATGTTTCCGCTCTTTCCAACCCCTGTGACAATGACCTTTCCTTTGCAACGGTAGATGATCTCCACCGCTTTGTCAAAGTCCTCGTCCAGCTGTGGAATCAGATTTGATATGGCCTGCGCCTCTTCTTCCATGCATTGCGCAGCGTATTTTCTTACCTTTGTCAAATTTTCAATTGTATCGTTTCCCATATTTTGTTTCTTCCTTGACGGTGTCATTTCTATTTCAAAACGGTTACACCTTGATTTATTATATACTTGACGATTTCCTCCAACTTGTCCAATTCCAGCATATTGGCAGCGTCGCTCAAGCCCTTGTCCGGGTCAGGGTGGACTTCAAAGAAGAATCCCGTTGCACCGAATGCCATGGCCGCTTTGGCCATGTATGGGACAAACCTTCTGTCTCCTCCCGTCTTTCCTCCTGCAGCTCCGGGTCGCTGCACACTGTGCGTACAGTCCATGATGACCGTGGGCACGATGTCCAGCATGTCAGGAATGTTTCTGAAATCAACCACCAGGTTGTTGTAACCGAAAGAATTGCCCCTTTCTGTCAGCCAGATCTCTTTAGCTCCGGCATCTTTTGCTTTTTCCACCGGATATTTCATGTCTGATCCGCTTAAGAATTGTGCTTTCTTGATGTTTACGATCTTGGCCGTTTTTGCCGCAGCCACCAATAAATCGGTTTGCCTGCATAGGAAAGCCGGTATTTGCAGTACATCGCAAACCTGGCCGGCTGCTTCTGCCTGGAAAGACTCATGGATGTCCGTAATGATTTTCAGACCATATTTCTCTTTTATGTCCTGCAGCATTGTCAGCCCCTTTTCCATTCCGGGGCCGCGAAACGAATGGATGCTTGTGCGATTGGCCTTGTCGAACGAAGCTTTGAAAATGATGTCCAAGCCGTATTCATTATTCAGAGATACCAATTTTCGGGCAACCGTTTCCAACAATTCCTGCGATTCTATGACGCAAGGGCCTGCAATTATCGTGGGTTTCATATCATTTTGATTTTATTCCGCAAAATTACGAAAACCGCCTTGAATAGCCAAAATATTGTACTGAATTTCTTTTTGTTCACCACGACTTCCCGTTTTTTAGGCAATATGCATGATTTTTTGTCTGAACTCGCCATAAAATGAAAAAAAAATATTACTTTTGCAAACCATTATGTTTTATACATGTAGCATTGAAGAAACAAAAATTAAATATAGTATATGAAATTTAAAAGGATATTGCCGTTAGTTTTAGCGGTTATGTTGGTATCTTCTTGTAAAGTTCCACGGGACGTGACCTATTTTCAAGACCTGAAAAACGGACAAGTTGATGAAATCGTTAACAACAACGGTATTCGGCTAAAATCAGATGACAAGATTTCCATTATAGTGAAAAGCAGAAATGCTGAGATTACCAATTCTTTGAATCTTCCTGTGACCAATCAGGTTCTTGGCTATGCGGAATCCAGTGTTATCAATACGAGCCGTGGCGTTTCCGGATATACCATTGACAGGAACGGAGAGATTGATTTCCCGATGATTGGAAAGTTGCGGATTGCCGGCCTTACGCGTGAGGAAGTGGCTGAACGTGTGAAGAAGGAGATAGAGGACAGGGAGTTGGCAAAAGATGTTGTTGTCACTGTGGAATTCCTGAATCTTCATTTTTCTGTTTCCGGAGAAGTAAATCGTCCCGGACAGTATAATTTTGGACGGGACAAGGTTTCCATCACCGAGGCGTTGAGCATGGCAGGCGACATGACCTTGTTTGGCCGCCGCGACAGCGTTTTCGTCATTCGGGAATCTGAAGGGAAACGGACAACCTATTTTGTCAACATGTTGAGTGGCAGGGAGCTGGTCAATTCGCCGGCTTATTATCTCCAACAGAACGACCAGGTGTATGTACAGCCCAATGATTACCGGAAACGCCAGTCAAGGGTCAATGGAAACGTTTTCCAACAGCCATCTTTTTGGATGTCTTTGGCATCGGTGTTGACAACGGTTGCAGTGTTCTTCTTTAAATAAATACTTTCAAGCACATAAAATAAATGTCATGGTGACACAACAAGATCACAATATTTCTTCTTCCAATGAACTGAATGTGAAGGATTTTCTTCTCTTATGTCTGGATTATTGGAGGTGGTTCGTCCTTTCGCTGTTGGTTTGTTTGTTGATAGCTTTCCTTTATGTCAAAAAGAAACCGAATGTATATACCCGCACCGCAGAGGTCATGATCAACGAGGAAAAAGGCAAGTCTTCTTCCATTAACAGTCAGCTGAGCGGCCTTTCCGACATGGGGATGTTCGGGTCTGTATCCAACGTGGACAACGAGTTGCTTGCCTTGAAGTCGCCTTCGGTTATCTTGGAGGTGGTGAACAGAATGCATTTGGATGTAAGTTATATGATTCCCGGCTACCGGAAAACAGAATTGTATGGTACGACATTGCCTGTTTCCGTTTCATTTTCCGGTTTTGAAGACACTGATTTTGCAAAAATGAGAATGACGTTGAAGGCAGATGGAACTTTTGTCTTGTCTGATTTTTTGAAAAACAAGGAAGAATGGGATCAAACCGTTTCCGGTAAGGTCAATACTGCTGTTTCAACGCCACTGGGCAAACTCTCTGTCATTTCAACCGATGCCTTCAGAGAAGTTGTGAAAAGCATGAAAGAGGATGACATGAAGGAACTGGTCATCGACATTACAAGAATTTATCCGGAGATGGCAAGGGAAATCTGCCGTTCCCGTTTTTCTGCGGAAGTCATGGAGAAGAAAGCATCGGTCATATCAATGTCTTATCAGGATGTTTCCAAAGAGCGTGCCGATGATTTTCTGAACATGATGTTGAAAGTGTATCAAGAAAACTGGATGCGCGATAAAAATCAGGTGGCTCTCAGCACTTATGATTTCATCAATGAGCGTTTGGGGGTTATTGAAAAAGAACTGGGCAATGTTGACAGTGACATCTCTTCTTATAAGAGCAAGAATCTGATTCCCGATATAGAAGAATCTACAAAACTCTACATGAAGAATGCCAATGATGCCAATACCAAAATCATTGAATTGAATACACAACTGTATGTCATGAACTTTGTCAAAGATTTCATGAAAGACAATTCCAAGAAGAACCAAATCTTGCCCGCCAACATGATTCCGAACGATGCGGGACTGAACGCCCAGATCAACCAATACAATACTCTGCAGTTGGAGCGGAACAAGTTGGCGGCCAACAGCAGCAGTACAAATCCGTTGGTTGTGGATATAGACGAACAGTTGCTGGCCATGCGAAAGGCAATTTCATCCTCCATCGAGAATTCCATATCGCATTTGCGCATTCAGATCAGCGGTATGCATGGAGAGGAGTCGAAGAACAATTCTCAAATTGCATCCAGCCCGGCACGGGCAACCCATTTGCTGTCTGTAGAGCGGCAGCAAAAGGTAAAAGAGGCTCTCTATATCTACCTGTTGCAGAAGAGAGAGGAAAACCAGCTGTCTCAGGCTTTTACGGCATACAATACGCGACTGATCACCCCTCCTATGGGTGATTTGTATCCCACTTCCCCTAAAAAAAGAAATATTTGGATGATCGCTTGTCTGTTGGGACTTGCCATTCCTGCCGGTATTCTTTATCTGCGTGAATCATTGGATACAAAAATCAGGGGAAAGAAAGACATTGAAAGTTTAAGTCTTCCCTATATCGGTGAAATTCCACTTCATGAAGAGAAGAAAAAAGGAGTCGAGGCCGAGACAAAGATTCTCGTGAAGCCACAGAAGCGCAACATGATCAATGAGGCTTTCCGGGTGGTCAGAACCAATCTGGAGTTTATGGCAAATAGCTATGAAGATGCCAAGGTGTTTATGGTGACCTCTATCAATGTGGGTAGCGGAAAGACATTTCTGACCATTAACTTGGCTTCTATTTTTGCCATTAAAGACAAGAAAACCATTCTGTTGGACTTGGACATCCGAAAAGCCTCGCTGAATCGTTATTTGGACTTTGCTTCCAAGTCCAATGGCGTTACCAACATTCTTTCCGGTCAAAATGTCGATTGGAGAAATTTGATCGTCCATTCGCCGGATTGTCCCAGTCTGGACATTCTGCCTTGTGGTACGATTCCTCCCAATCCAGCCGAGTTGCTTTCAAATGGCCGGCTTCATCAGTTGATGGAAGAACTCAAGTCGGAATATGATTACATCTTCTTGGATTGTGCGCCCGTGGATATTGTCGCCGACACCTCCATTATCGCCCATGAGGCGGACGTGACGCTCTTTATCATCCGCAGCGGTCTGCTCGACAAGAACATGTTGCCCACCATTGAGGAATATTACACCAGTAAGAAATTGAAGAACATGGGTGTTATTCTCAATGGCTCCAAAGTCATCAAGAGCCGTTATGGTTACCATCGTTATGGCTATGGTTATGGATACGGCTACGGAAGCAAAGGTTATGGAAGTTATACCCATGAAGACAACTGATGGACATGTGGCTTTTCAAAAATGATGTGTTGATAAAAGACAGTGGGCTGTTGGAAGGATTTACCGACTTCCACTGCCATCTGCTCCCCGGAGTGGATGACGGTGTGCAGAAAGCCAGCGAAACGCTTCAGATCCTTCAACTTTGGGAAGAGGCCGGAGTAAAGGCTGTTTGGATGACCCCCCATATCATGGAAGATATTCCCAACTGGCCGGAAGAGCTGGAGCGGGGATTTGAAAATCTGAAAAAACAATATCAAGGCAGGATAGAACTTCATCTGGCTGCAGAAAACATGATAGACAATCTTTGTATTTCCCGGGTGCAAGAAGACAATCTTCTGCCAATAGGGAAAACGAACAGCCATCTGTTGGTAGAGACATCTTATTTCAATCCTCCCTACGACATGGATGAGACTTTGAACCTTATCATGGGAAAAGGGTATTATCCGATTCTGGCTCATCCTGAGCGTTATGTCTATATGAATATCGGAGACTATAAAAAACTGAAAGATCGCAGAATCTTGTTTCAGTTAAATGTTCCGGCGTTGGTGGGAGCGTATGGCAAGGGCGTTCAGCAGAAAGCTGAAATGCTTTTGGAAAAAGGATATTATGACTTGTGTGCTACCGACACGCACAGTATCGGTTTTGTGAAGTTCTTCCTGAACAGCAGATTGTCGAAGAAAACTGTCAGGAGGGTTCGTTCTTTAATAGAAAACAGTGTAATTTAATACAGAACAAGTATGAAAGGAATCGTATTGGCTGGTGGAAGCGGTACACGGCTTTATCCCATAACAAAGGGAGTGAGCAAGCAGTTGTTGCCGATTTTTGACAAACCGATGATTTATTACCCCATTTCAGTCTTGATGTTGGCAGGGATTCGTGAAATTCTCATCATTTCCACCCCTGAGGACTTGCCCGGGTTCAAGCGTCTTTTAGGGGATGGCAGTCATTTCGGAGTGCAGTTCGCATATGCAGAGCAGCCCTCTCCCGATGGATTGGCACAGGCGTTTATCATTGGAGAACAATTCATCGGGAATGATTCCGTGTGCCTGGTACTTGGAGACAATATTTTTCACGGCTCAGGGCTTTCCGCCATGTTGAGACAAGCAGTGGCGGATGCTGAACAAAATGCCAAAGCAACAGTCTTTGGCTATTGGGTCAGCGATCCGGAACGGTATGGCGTGGCAGAATTTGACAAAGAGGGAAATTGTCTTTCCATCGAGGAAAAACCCCGGAATCCCCAAAGCAACTATGCCGTTGTGGGGTTGTATTTTTATCCCAACAAGGTGGTGCAGGTTGCCAAGACCATCAAGCCTTCCGCACGCGGTGAATTGGAAATCACGACTGTCAATCAGGAATTTCTAAAGTCTCGGGAATTGAAAGTGCAGACCCTCGGACGGGGATTTGCGTGGTTGGACACAGGCACGCACGATTCGTTGAGCGAGGCCAGTACGTTTGTTGAGGTGATAGAAAAACGACAAGGGCTGAAAATTGCCTGTTTGGAAGGTATCGCCTATCGGAAAGGGTGGATATCCACAGAAAAATTAAGAGAGGTTGCCCAACCCATGATCAAAAATCAGTATGGGCAGTATCTGCTGAAAGTGATAGACGAGATTGAAAAGGCGGAATCATAACTGCCAGAACAAATTTTTCGGGAAGAAATGTTTGTGTTTCCAAATTTATATCTATTTTTGCAATAGATTTAGCATTCATTGAAAGAGGCCCACAAAAACGCATTTCGGATTGATAAGCTTGGTGTGTTCGGGCTATGTGGTTTTTACTGACCGAGATACAGTGTTTTTCAGCATTAAATCTGCAAGCAATTGCTTATAAGCGGAGGATATGACTAAAAGAGAAATTTGAAGTAGTAATGTAAACCTTACATTACGAGAAAAAGTTGTGTCCGTTGAAAAGTAACTGTAAGAGGGGATTCATGGAATCATTTGAAATCAAATTTATGGAAAAGAAAACTCAAATAGCGGTGGCCGGAACCGGGTATGTCGGTTTAAGCATTGCCACTTTACTTAGCCAGCACCATGACGTGTTGGCTGTGGATGTCGTTCAGGAGAAAGTGGAGTTGATAAACAAACGGAAGTCTCCCATCCAGGATGAATACATTGAAAAATATCTTGCCGAGAAGGATCTTCACCTACAGGCAACCACAGATGCAGCCCATGCCTATCGGAATGCCGATTTTGTTGTGATTGCCACTCCCACCAATTATGACCCCGTAAAGAATTATTTCGAGACACGGCACGTGGAAGAAGTCATAGAACAGGTGATGAAGGTCAACCCCCATGCCATCATGGTGATAAAATCCACAGTTCCGGTAGGATATACGGAAAGTGTTCGTCAGAAATATCATTGTGACAACATCCTGTTCGCTCCGGAGTTCTTGAGGGAAAGCAAAGCCCTGTATGACAATCTCTATCCCAGTAGGATCATCATAGGAAGGCCGGAAGGAGACCAAAGGTTAGATCAGGCTGCCCATGAGTTTGCAGCCCTACTGCAGGAAGGAGCCATCAAGCCAAACATTGACACCCTCTATATGGGGTTGACGGAGGCAGAGGCCGTAAAACTTTTTGCCAATACCTATTTGGCCCTTCGTGTCAGTTTCTTTAATGAGTTGGACACTTACGCCGAGATGAAAGGGTTAAGCACACAGGAAATTATTCAGGGAGTCGGCCTTGACCCACGCATTGGAAACTTCTACAACAATCCTTCTTTTGGCTATGGCGGCTATTGCCTGCCCAAAGACACCAAACAGTTGTTGGCCAATTATGCAGATGTTCCGGAGAATCTGATTGGAGCCATTGTGGAAAGCAACCGCACCCGTAAGGACTTTATTGCAGACCGGGTTCTTCACAGGGCGGGCTACTATGACTATTTCAACTGTGGAGATTTCAAACCCTCTGAAGAAAAGAAATGCATCGTGGGCGTTTATCGTCTGACGATGAAAAGCAACAGCGATAATTTCCGCCAGTCGAGCATTCAGGGAGTGATGAAACGCATCAAGGCCAAAGGTGCCGAGGTCATCGTCCATGAACCAACCCTCGAAGATGGCTCCACGTTTTTCGGCAGCCGTGTGGTCAACGACCTTGACGAGTTCAAGCGCGAGTCGCAGGCCATCATCGCCAACCGCTACGACAAGATGCTTGACGATGTACAAGACAAGGTATATACGAGGGATATATTCAGGAGAGATTGATAAAAATCATTTTGGTTTTTTCATTGACAATGTTATTTCCTCCCATTTTACATGCTATAACATGACATGGACAAGATAGAGATTAAAGGTTACAAATCCATTGAGTCATTGTCATTGGGATTGAATCCCATCAACGTTCTAATTGGTGCTAACGGAAGTGGAAAGAGCAACTTCCTTTCTTTTTTCGAATTCTTGAAAATGTTGTATATCCTAAAATCCGCAACTATCATCCAATACACGATTAAGGGTAGATTTATGAGTCGTTAGTAGCAGCTTTCAGTAAAAAGCAACAGCACAACATCAATATGTAGCCACCATCCCCTTACCCCACGATGCGACTTGAGG
>JALFBL010000037.1 GCA_022773395.1 Prevotella sp. | reverse complement strand
TATTATATCTTTTTAAGAGTCGGTTGAGCAAGAATCGGAAAAATCAAAAAAATCGCTTATTCGCTTGATACTAAGCACTTTATTTGTCACTTCCTTTCTTATCCTTTCCAACCAATTTTGGAGGACTAAGATATTCTTGACATCCTGCTCCTCGTTGTTCATGGCGATATAGACGCTGATCGCGCCAACAACGGCCACGACGCCGGCAATGGCGTAGCAGAGCTTGACGACAATGGGCACATACTTGGCGATTTCCTCGCTGACCGTAATCAGTGCCGTCGTGCCCGCCTCATAGTTTCCGGCGGTGTTCTGGGCGAGACAGGCTGCCGTGCCGACAAGCAGCATGACCGCCAGCGAGCTGAATCGCGGGGATGTGATGAATTTCTTGATGGAATTCTTGATTTTCTGTAATTTGTTCATCTGTTTCGTTTCAAAATTGTTTTACGGTTCTCTTATATTTCTCATTTGCGCATTTGAGTCTCTTTTATACACGGTAGCCGAAGAAGGCGGGGAACACGATGGTCGCTCCGATAATGAACAGGATGGCTCCCACCACCATCATTATCTCTTTCTTCCAGCCTTCTTCTCCGGCGTTTATCTTGAAGTAAATCTGCAGGCTGGCGATGACGGACACGATTCCGGCCACGGCGTAGCAGATATACACCACATACAGCAGCATGGTGATTACGAAGTCGTGGGCTTTCGCCAGACCGTCCGCACCCCAGCTGTAATCCACTCCGCCGCATTTGGCGGAAGCGGACAGGCAGCAGACGGAAAGGATTGCCGTCAGTACCACTCGTGTAAGGTCAATATGTCTCACGGGTATGGCTGACTGTGGATTTACGGAATGCAATGTCTGATTTCCTGGCATACAGCATCTGTTCAAGTTCTTCAAACGAGACACCTCCCTCGCTCGTCACGTCGGTCTCGTCCATATTGTCTGTAAGGTTGTCAAAACGGCCTGTGCCGCCTGATTGGGTTTCCACTTCCGTGGCGGCAACCCTTGAATGGTCATTGTCGGGGGCAGTCTTTTCTCCGAGGGAGAATCCGTCGCCGCTTTCCCTTACCGGAATGGCGACGACTTCATCCTGCATCCCGCTGACATCAAATTCCTCGACCGAGGTTTCTTTCTCGTTTTTCTTGCCGTAAAGGTCTTTGCTGATATGGTAGCCGTAATAGATGATATAGGCTATCGTCAGCACGATGACAAATATTACATACGGTGTCATTGTCGTTTGCGTTTAATTGGGTTTGAGTTTAATTTTTCCGCAAAGTAACATTGAAGATCATATGGTGGGAAAATTATATCCTTACAAATCTCCTTTTCTTAACCGTAATTAGTATAAGATATTGATTTCAAACTCACTTTCATACTCTGAATGAAATTTTAGTCGCAAGTAGAGTATGACTATATCACAGTATGATTATGTAGTATTTTTCAACCACTGAAGCACCAAGAACAACCTCTTATCGTTTTATTTTATTCCGGGCGCATATAAGATGCGCTAAAGTAAAATGAGCGGAAATACGCTACTTGTTAGCACCATTTTGTCCGATAATCCGAAAAATTGCGTCCTCAAATGGAAGTTTTTGAAGAAATATTTGGCTAAAGTTTATTTTAATGTTAATTTTGCAACCGAAATAATTTCCAAATGGGAACTAAAATAAACAAACTGCGTCAGCAAACACCGTCCAATGGAATATTGCTCACTTCTTGGCTGGAAAAATCAGGCTTCAGCAGAAGTGAGATTTCCCAATATACAAAATCGGAGTGGTTACAGCGTATATCCACAGGTGTATATCAATTTACCGGAGATACGCCATCGCTTTACGGCATATTGGCTTCATATCAGAAACAGGCCGATTTGAAATATCACATAGGTGCCGCATCTGCGTTGGATCTGAAAGGCTTTTCTCATTACATTGCGATGGGGAAGCCGACTGCCGTTGTCTTTTCTCCGATACGACCGCCGCTGCCCAAATGGTTGAATGATGCAGAACTTGACATGAACCTTGCAGAAGTGTCATCAAAAGTAATCGGGGACACCGGGATAGAGCAAATGAATTACCTGGGGCAGACATTGACAGTCTCATCGCCGGAAAGAGCGATAATGGAATGTATCCTGCTTTCACCCTCCCGTTATGATTTAACGGATGTGTATTATCTTATGGAAATGCTTACCTCCCTCAGAGCATCTCTTGTTCAACAGCTACTGGAAGGCAGCTCTTCAGTGAAAGTAAAGCGGATGTTCCTGTATATGGCTGAAAAGGCACGTCACCGCTGGTTTGCCAGACTTGACCTTTCCCGCATATCCCTCGGCTCCGGCACACGGAGCTTTGCGAAAGGCGGAGTGAAAGTGAACGCTTACGATATTGTGATACCCAAAGAACTTGCTGATAATAAATAATATTACCAATTCATATGAATATTGAAAATCTCGACATAGTAAAAGAGCTGATATCCGAAAAGGAAAATGGACAGGTGGAGTTCAAAGAGACCACCGGCCAGTTGGAACGCGGAATGGAAACTCTTTGCGCCTTTCTGAACGGGATAGGCGGAACAGTCATGTTTGGCGTAACGGACAAGGGAAAGATTATCGGACAGGATGTGAGCGACAAAACAAAACGGGAGATTGCGGAAGCTGTCAGTCGTCTGGAGCCGATAACGGCTGTGCAGATATCTTATGTCCCAATACCGGACAGTGAAAAGAAAGTCATTGTATTCCATGTGGATGAATCAAGCCTTGACCGTCCGTTTTGTTATAAAGGACGAGCTTACCAGCGTACCGAGAGCGTGACATCCGTCATGCCGCAGGAAGTCTATAATCAGCTTCTGATGCAACGAGGAGGCAATTATGGATGGGAAGCTGTGGTAAATCCGGAACTTCAGATTGAAAATCTCGATGAGAACGCCATCATGGGAGCTGTGCGCGGAGGAATCAGGGGAGGACGTCTGCCTGAGACCACTATATCAGAGGATATTCCCACCATTCTTGAGAAAATGGATCTGCTGCACAATGGAAAACTGAACAATGCGGCGGCTGTGTTATTCGGACATAAATGCTACGGCTATCCACAATGTCTGTTACGGATGGCGCGTTTTAAAGGGACAACCAAAGATGAGTTTTGGGATAACCAACGCATCCAAGGCAATATCTTTGAACTGCTGGATGCGGCGATGGCATTCTTCTTCAAACACCTGTCTCTCTCGGGAAAGATCGAAGGATTGCACCGTGAAGAAGAATTAAGCGTCCCGTATAAAGCATTGAGGGAATGTTGCATCAATGCTTATGCTCACCGTTCTTACCACCATCCGGGAAGTTCCGTCAGCATCGCCATATACGATGACCGTATCGAGGTTACGAACAGTGGAACATTCCCTCCCGACATGTCAATGGAACGCCTGTTAAGTCTGCATGACTCCCGGCCTCATAACCCCATTATCGCTAATGTTTTGTATAAGAGTACGATTCTGGAAAGCTGGGGACGAGGCATAAAGTTAATGATTGACGAATGCAGACGGGTAGGTATTCCAGACCCTGAATTTCATGCCGACAGCGGATTTATATGGGTCATATTCCGTTATACTCGAACAACTGTGGGGCAAGACCCAACAGTTACCCAACAGTTACCCAACAGTTAGCGAACAAGTAGAAAAAATAGTGGGAATAATAGCCGACAGGACACTTTCTACAAAAGAAATCATGGATTTAATCGGCTTAAAAGACAAGGGCAATTTATTGGAACTTTACCTTTATCCTGCAATCAGACAAGAATTGGTTGTTCCCCTGTATCCTGATAAACCGAATCATCCACGGCAAAAATACCGTCTTACCGACAAAGGAAAAGGACTGTTGCAACAATAATAGATTGTATTGATGTGATTGGTATTGGCGTGCGATTATTTTGAGTGCGGCTGAGTATGGGGAACTGATGCAGTTCCCCATAATTCCCCAAAGTTCCCCAATCTTGATTGTCCCAAACTTTGCCCCAAATTGCCCTAATTTGCCCTAATTTGCCCTAAACTCAATTCGATAGATAATGACAACAATATCTACGCATTATAAACATTTATACATCATTGGAAATGGTTTTGGCATTCACCATAGTATCAACAGCAGCTATTCAAATTATCGTAGCTGGCTTGAAGAGAACGAACCGGACATATATTCACAATTATGTGACTTATACGGTGTTCCAACAGATGAGGATGAAGCCCACGAATGGTGGAGTGATTTTGAAAATATGCTTTCAGAGATAGACCTCTATGATTATGTTGAAAATGTTGTAATTGAAAATTATCCAGACTTCTCAAGCGATGATTTTCGAGACAGAGACTACCACGCTGCTGAATTTGCCGCTGAGAATGAACTGGGGGCTTTAATATATCACATAATACGTACTTTCAATGCCTGGATTGCTTCTCTTGACAAAGCAGACAACACAAAACGGATCCACCTTGAAAGAGAAAACTCCTTATTCATAACTTTCAATTATACCCGGACATTAGAGGATTTGTATCGGATACCAGATGAACAGGTTATACATATACACGGTATGGTTGGAGAGGACGAACTTATTTTAGGACATGGCAAGAATTATGCAGAGTTGAAAGAGGATCTGGAGATAGCACAACCACAACCTCCTGCAGACTTAAATGAATACGAACTGCAAGATTGGTATTCGTCTCATAGCGATTTTATGACACAACAGACACAAGAAGTTGCGATCTCACAAATAGCTTCTTTGCAAAAGGATGTAGCACGGATTATATCGGAAAATAACTCTATTTGGAATAGTCTTGGAGAAGTTGAGACAATCCATGTATTTGGATTTTCATTTTCCGGCATTGATACACCTTACCTGAGTACAATCATCAGACACATCAATACGGATAAGGTCAAATGGGAAATCAGTGCTTTCTCAAATCGAGACAGAGAAAAAGCACAGACATTTATGACTGATGCCGGGATTAAAGAAAATTTGTGGGCACCATTGGTTGCATTATGCGATGTGCAGAAATACAAACAACTATCGTTATTTGATGATTTATAATACAATTCCCCGTCTTATTTTTTGTTGAAAGTAAGACAGGGAATCGTTGTATCGTTATTAAGTACAGAAGTCAGGGACAAAAACGCTTGCCACGGAGAAAGTCGTTCAGGTCTTTGTAACCTTCATAGACCGCCGAAGCGTCATGTACGCCGTCTCTGGACTCGCTTAAAATGTCAACCGCCTTGCGCCCGGCATCATCATTATCGAGGCAGCAGGTGACGGTAGGATATGGAGCGAGCCACCTCATCGCCTTGCGTAGGTTGGAAACGGAGTTCAGCACCACGAAATCCATCGTTTCGGCAAATGGTGTGAAATCGGTCCGACGGCACAGCGTCATATAGGACAGGAAGTCCATGAAGCCCTCGAAAACGACACACAGCTCATTGCCGTCCGCCATTTGTATGAGCGACACATCCTTCTGTCCCACCGTTCCCTTGAAGAACGGGTTTCTCACTTCATAGCCGCCCCGGACATTGCCGAAGCCGATACCGTAGTAGTGGCGGCATCCGAGCGAGAAATGTATCTCCCGGCAAAACTCCACAGCAACGGTATTGTCTATGCCTCTGGAACCGAGATACGACAGTAGCTTGCCGTTGGAAAGCGGCCTCACGCTCACCTCACGGAACGTACCGGCACGTTCATCATGCAATTCGGACGGTATGCGCTCCCTGATGACAAGTTCCGCTGCGGTATAATCCTGGATGCGCCGTACAACCTCCATGATGTCGTTGGTGTTGTAAAGCATCTTGCCGAGATCGATGATGTCACCGCTACACATCGTGGCGAGGTCATACCAGCGGTTTTTCTTGCGGCTGACCTTAAACGACGGGTGCCTGTCCTCCCGGTACGGGGCACGGAAAAGGGCGTATGCCTGATAGTTACGGACAGGGCGTATGCCTATCCTGTCAAGAAAAACAATGATGTCGATTCTCTTGATCTCTCCGAAATTCACTGCCATATTCAATTTTTTAACTCCGTTAGTTTGTTCTGCTCATATCTGTATTCACGGCTATCTTTGACAATGACGCCCTTTGTCACAAGATGCTTTAACCACATCACAAACGAGGTTCGTCCACGCTTGTAGCCTGTTTCTGCATACATTTCCCGCAATTTGCCGACCAGCGTGTTATAGCCTTTGACCGGACCTTCTGCAAACACTTTGTCAAGAATCTCTTTATGCTGCGTCATGGTGATATTCTCAAATGTCACCCGTTCCTCTTCATCGCTGCTGAAGCCGGGAATATCCTCCGGCAAACCGTCTTCGTTGATACGGAAGGCAAAGTTCGAGAACTCCTTTTCCCTGGTTATCATCGGACGGACTTCGCTCACTTCGGGATTGATTTCGCTTTTGATGATTTTCATCACGGTCTCCGCCTTGTTGTTCAGCTCCGTGCCGATGTGTCCTCTCGTATTATCATCACTTTTGTTAAGGTGCAGCACAGTATGAATGTGTATGTTGTACATATTGGTCCACCGCATGAGGTCGTTGATTATCTCCACAGATTCTCCGGGTGAATTGATGTCGTTGATCAAATCACGGATACCATCAATGACAACAAAGCCGATTTGGCCGTCAACTTCCAGTGCGGAATC
This sequence comes from Prevotella sp., assembly GCA_022773395.1. Classification (GTDB taxonomy): domain Bacteria; phylum Bacteroidota; class Bacteroidia; order Bacteroidales; family Bacteroidaceae; genus Prevotella. The sequence goes on along the minus strand of JALFBL010000037.1, from coordinate 1,595 downwards.
AATGATATTACGGCGTTGCTGCGGCGTGAATTCTCTGAGCATAAGGAAATCAAGCGATGATATTTCGCACTCGGACGGCAGTCCTGCCATTTTCAATATGCGGTGAAGCACCTTGGAACAATGTACCCGGCTTTGCTCGGTGTCTATATACAGCACCTTTGTCTTGCCGTCGGGCAGTTTGGCACGATAATGCAGCACTTCTTTTCCTGACAGCAATGCCGCCACTATCGCACTTACATTGAATGTCTTTCTTGATTTCGGCTTGCCCACGGACGCACTGAAATTGCCCACTGTCGCCACCGTGATTTCATCGACCGTAAGTATTTCCGGAGGAAAGACATAACGGTCTGTGGCACGGATTCGGACATACTCAAGGAACTCCTTGAACTTCTCTCGGTTGGCTTTTTCCTGCGCCGTAAGCTCTTGCTGTGCCGGAAAGATTCTGTCAAAAGGTATTTCTTCTATCTTCATTTTTCCGCTCCTTTCCTGGCTTTACGGCTCCCTTTGGAATAATCCGCCATGGTCTCGGCCGCTGCCCTGCGGTTCATCTCATACTTGGAATAGATGACATTGCGGCGCAGCACGTCATCAAGTTCCTTTCGTTCTATGTATATGAACTTTCCACGTGGCTTGAAATGGGTAATCTCCCTGTTGGAGGTCATAAGGTATATCTGGCTTTTGGAAACACCTATGTATTCCGCAGCCTCCTCGACGGTCAGCATTTCACGGCACATGAAGAGCTTTGACTCCAGTTCCTTGAAATGCTCGAATATCTCACCGAGATCGCCGTAACGCTCCATGAAGGCACAGATGGACTCAATGCGCTGCACCGCTTCGTCAACCGTGCTTTCTCCCATTTTGGAGAGCAGGCGGCTCACGTTCTCCACCCGTTGGAGGGTGGCTATAAATTCCGATGTCATGATCTTTCCTTTTTTTGATTAGTAATAGCACTCGTGCAACTGTTCCGGAGCATCGGGTATGTCCGCCGTTTCCGGTTCGATGACCATGCGTGACTTTATCCACTTGTCGAGCTCCTCCTTGCTGAAGAAGATGCGCCCGTTAGTCGGACGGCTATGCGGGATGTCATATTTACGCACGAGTTTATACAAATGGCTCGGCGTAATGCCGAGATACAGGGCTGCATCCTCGACAGTAAACGCACCTTTCAGATGAAAGAGCATCCCTGTGAGCCGGTCAACGCGCGACAGTAATTTGTCGAGCTTGACGGAACACCGTTCTCCCCATTGGGTATCTGTGACGATCTGTTGTTCATTCATTGTTATTTTGTTCTTTTTGATTCAACTTTTAGAGCCTTCGCCCCATGCCTTGAAAGCTTTCGACTGCAAAGTAACAAGGAGATTGGTAGTAATAGTAATTATTTGAGTGACACTTGTCAAATGTCACTCAAATTAGCATTGTTACTCATGAAATTTGTCGTCTATCTGGCATATTTCTGGTTCATCCCCGAATTGCGTTGGTTTTGTAGTTTCCTATCATATGAAAAGCTGACAAATCATTATCTTTGTGGTTCCCCAACCATATCAGATATGAATGCCAGCTTATTATATCAGGCCTACGGAGTCAAGAACTATTCG